>JBGTHN010000025.1:0-12394 GCA_041746235.1 Pyrinomonadaceae bacterium
GCGTTAGAGTTACCGAACAAACTAAGTTAGGTGAGAGTCCCGTCTGAGAATGATGTCATACGAAGCAAAGATTTTACTGGTTGATGACGACGTGAAATTGTCGTCTATGGTCAAGGAATATCTGGAGCCTTTGGGCTACGAAGTTGAAACGGTGGAAACGGGGAAAAGCGGTGTTGAAAAAGCGAGAAACGGGGAGTTTGATGCGATTATTCTCGATGTAATGCTGCCGGAAATGAACGGTTTTGAAGTCTTAAGGGAAATCCGCAAAACTTCCGCCGTTCCCGTTTTGATGCTGACGGCACTCGGCGATGAATCAGATAGAATCGTCGGTTTGGAACTCGGTGCGGATGATTATTTGCCGAAAACTTTTTCATCACGCGAACTGCTGGCAAGGCTTCGTTCCGTCATACGGCGTTCTTCAATTACCAAAGAACAAATGCTGATTGATGACTCGGAAATAACAGTCAAAGATTTGATTATCAAACCGCAAACGCGAAGTGCGAGTTTAAAGGGCGAGACTCTGCATCTGACACCGATAGAATTTGATATTCTTCATTATCTGGCGAGGTCCAAAGACAGAATTTTGACCCGCGATCACTTGCTTGATGAAATTGTCGGAAGAAATTTTGAGGTTTACGACCGTTCGATTGACGTGCATATTTCATCACTTCGCCGGAAGCTGGACGACGATCCGAAAAATCCGACATTTATCAAAACGATTCGTGCGACGGGTTATATGTTGATTGATAAATTTGAAGATTGAAATATCAAAATGGTTTGTGTCGCGTAGCGACTATTTGAATTTAGGCGTGTCTTTTAAGGCACGTTCAAGATAAATCAGGAATTTCCGTCGCGTCAGCGATGGCTGAATATAATTAAACATTCAATTGTCGCTGACGCGACAAAAACAAATTCATTTACATTCCGTGCGATAAATCACACGGCTAAATTCATTTGGTCGCTACGCGACATTATTATCAAAAAATCGTTTTCCAGTTTAACTTTTTAATGCGTCTGAATCTTCTTTCAAAAATTTGGTTTTGGGTATTCATAAACCTTTTGGTTTTGGGCATCGTGCTGTTTTTTATTTTCAATCTGCAATTTAATTTTTCACCAAACTCGCCTTTGCTCGGAGCGGCAAACGAAAGGATCGAAGTTGTTGCCGAGATGATCGTTACCGATTCAAATGGAAAGACTAGAGCCGAAATTGATGAAATTCTCAAAAAGTATTCGGATGATTACGGCTTAACATTTACGTTATTCGCAAATACGGGCGAACAATTGGGAGGTAAAGATTTAGCACTTCCGACACGAATCAAAGAAGTTTTAGGAACAGAATTCAAACCGCCGCCGGGACTTCCCGCAAATTCAAAGCGTCCGCCGCCACCTCGAAGAGTTAATATTGAGCGGACGACTTCGCCGACAACTTATTGGGCAATCGCTCGCGTTCCGGTGATCGAAAAAGGAAAAAGCGAAAACACAAAGGCTTCGGTCATCGCTACTTCGGACTCAATAACGGGAAACGGACTGTTTCCCAACCCAAGTCCCTGGATCGTTTTAGCATTAATTATCTTGGGTTTGTCGGCTTTGATCTGGTTTCCGTTCGTCTGGAATCTCAACAAATCCATCTCAAAATTAACGTCCGCGACAGAGCAAATTGCCGACGAAAATTTCACGATTCGTGTTGACGACAAAAGGAAAGACGAGATCGGACGTTTGGGCAAATCGGTCAATCATCTGGCGGAAAGACTTTCCGATTTTGTTTACGGTCAAAAGCGTTTCCTCGGCGATATTTCGCACGAGGAAAACTCACCGCTCGCTCGTATAAATTGGGCTTTGAGCCTTTTGGAAAATAAGACCGAAACGGAAAATCAAAAATATATCGAAAACGTTCGCGAAGAAGTAGAATTGATGGCGAAACTGGTTGACGAACTGCTTGCATATTCAAAAGCCGGAATGAAAGGAACAGATGTTCAAATGGAAATTATCGGCGTTCGACAACTTGCCGAAGAAGTTATGATACGCGAAAAATTTGCCGAATCCGACATTAAAATTGAAATTGACGACGATATAGAAGTTCACGCAAACCGAAACTTTTTATCAAAGGCTTTATCAAACGTACTGCGAAATGCGGTTCGCTATGCAGGCGACAAAGACGAGATTATTTTGAAAGCAGACAAGGAAAAAGAAACCGTAAATCTAAAAATTATTGACGGCGGCGACGGAGTTCCCGAAAGTGAATTGAACCGCATTTTCGAGCCGCTTTATCGCGTAGAAAAAGACCGTGCAAGAAAAACTGGCGGCAGCGGTTTGGGTTTGGCAATAGTCAAAACCTGCATCGAAGCCTGCGATGGAAAAGTTTCGGCGAAGAACCTTAAACCAAAAGGCTTTGAAATAACTTTTACTTTAAAATCTGCTGACTTTGATACTTCTGTCTAAATGGCTGAATTCCATATTTTATTTTAAAATTTATTGCAAGAATAAATTTTTTCTCCGTTCTATTGGAACTAAACGCTTATTAAGAGTGTCTAATGTGATAATGGAGGAATTTTTTTTTATGGCATCAACATTTACAAATCCTTTAGATTCAATTAAGGTCGCATCGCCTTGTTCAGCAAATTGGGATGCGATGGTTGGTAATAATCGTCAGAGATTTTGCGGAGATTGTAAATTGAATGTTTATAACCTTTCGGGGATGACACGCCAGGAAGCCGAGAGTTTATTGATGAATTCGGAAGGTCGGGTTTGTGCAAGATTCTTTCGCCGTGCGGATGGCACAATTCTGACAAAAGATTGTCCCGTTGGTTGGCAAGCAGTCAAACAACGTATGTCAAAAGTCTGGACAGCAGTTGCTTCGGTCTTAATTACGGCTGTCAGCGGAATCGGAATCACGAGTTTTATCAATCAAACTTCCGAACCCGAAGTTATGGGAACAATTGCAGTAGAAAACACAAATCTGCCACAAAATAGTCAACATCCCGAAATGGGAGAAATTCCGGTTAAAACGAATACTGAACTTGAGATGGTTATGGGCGATGTTGCATTGCCTCTAAATGAAGGTGAACACGAAATTGTGGGCAAAATTGCGATGCCTCCAAAATAGACTTTCCTATTGATAATCAATAAGCGGGCGGTTTTTTTTCCTTTTCGCCAACGAGTCAAATAAACCGTCTTCGCTTATTGATCTGTTACAAAATATCCTTGCCTTGAACGAACTCGAACACCTTGCGGAAGATTCAAATTCAACTCCACACTTATATTTACAAATTTATCCTTAGGAAAATCACCGTCGGAATAATACTGCAAAAGATATTGTGATTGCAGTTCACTGGTTAATTGACGGAAAATCGTTTCTAAAGTCTTCGTATTTTCCTTTAGATTTGCGGAATTTTCATAATTACTCTTTAGATCAATCGGCAAAAATTTCGGCAAAAATGCAGTTCCGCCGGTTTCATCGGCAAATTTTTGCATATTACTTTGTCCGAACATACTTATCTTATTAAGTTTATAAGAACTTCCCGCCGGATTTATCGAATAAAAAACCGTATCTGCATCTTGAAGTTTAGAAAGTGTTTTATTTTGCTCACGCAACCTTATCTGATTTCGCTTTTCAACGAGCAAATCTCTAAGTTGTTGAGTTGTAATGGAATTCTTTTGTTTATCAATTGCCGCATAAACTTGCGAAAAGCCGATCTTTACGCCGATGCTGTTGGTATCTTCACCGTCGGTTATGGCGATAATCACCTTGCGACTTTTCGCCGGTGCATTTTGTTGTAAGTAAATTGCGGCAGCGGTAACAGTGTCATAAAAAGCTGTGTATTGTCGGGTTGGTTGAATTTTCTTGATCGTTTCTATTGATTGATATGCAACATTTCGACTTTGAAGCATAACCGGCATTTCGCCGATTGTGAAAATCGTCGCACGGTCTTCGGGACGCATAACATCCTGCAAAAATTTTGCGGCAGTCTCCTGCTCAAACTTAAACATAGGATCGGTGCTTGCCGAAACATCAAAAAGTATGGCGATCTCCAGTGGAACTTTATCTGACGCAGAAACTTCTGTAATTTCCTGTAATTTATTTTCTTCTTTTATTCTGAAATTATCTTTGGTCAAGCCTTTGACCGGATTTCCGTTGCCATCCGTTACAGATACGGGAACAATAATAAGTCTTGAATCAATCGTCAAAACTTCATCATCATCCGTAATGACAGGTGGAGTCGGTGTTGTGGTTTGTGCAAGAATCACAGAAAAAGAAGCGAAGAGAATCGTAAATATCAAGAAAATAGATTGTCGTTTCACCTTTGTCATACCTCTAAATAAATTTGGAAAAATCAATGCGACTCGTCATTTTATACGCAATGTTTTGATTTACTGTTTCTGAAATAAAAAGGGTAAAAGGAGATAAAATCACACTGCTTCAAATCTCTCTCTTACCCTATATTATTTGTAATAAAGAAACTAATCTTTATTTTTCGTTTAGTAATTACTTATCTGCCCTAACGAGTTCCCTCATCATCGGTTGTATCAGCCGGGCGAACCTCAACATTTTGATTCAAACCACGACTGACAAGAATTTTAACTTCGACTCGACGATTTTCGGATCTGCCATCACGGGTTGAATTATCCGCAACCGCTTGGGCTTCGCCGAAACCATAAGAAGTTCCGATTCGTCGAAGCGGAATATTATGAACTGTTACCAAATAATCAATAACCGCTTGAGCTCTTCGTTCACTCAGACGTTTGTTTGCCGCCGCACTTCCGTCGGCTGAAGCAAACCCTGTAATTTCCAAAACATAACCACGCATTGTAATAGCTGTTGTTGCAACATTATCGAGTTCAGCTTTTGCTTCACTTGAAAGTGTCGCACTTCCCGAACGGAAATTAACCGTTGAGGTTGTCTGAACAACATAATCATCTAAAGAAGAAATTCTTTGATTAGTAGCATTTACACCGGCAACAGCAGCGTCTGCCGTGTCTTGTGCAGCTTTTGCACCGCCGCGTGCAGCGTTGGAAATTGCCAATAATTCATCAATTTGTCCCGAAACACGTTCAGCGTTTTGTTCTGCCGCTGTAATTCGTTCTTCGGCAGGTGCAACACGGCTGTCAATTGATTGAGCAACTTCCAAGTCACTTTTATCAAAACGAACCTTATTAGCAACTAAAGCACCCGTTGAATCTCCACGACCTTCAACTTTCATTGTTAAACCGCGAATAATGCTTGCTGCAGAATAACGCTCTCCACTACCAAAAAAGCTATTTGACTTGATGCTTGCATTTGGAGCAACAATTACTCGTGTGTTAATACCCGTTACATCACGGATTAAAAAACTGTCATTGTCTTGTGCGACAACAACTCCTTCGATTTTATATTTTTGCCCGTTCACTAATGATCGAACTTGTGCATCTTGTGCAAAAACTGCGGTTGCACCTATTACCATTGTTAATGCCATCAACGATGCAAAAACTTTTATTTTATTAAATTTTTGAAGCATAATTTTAACTCCTTCTAAACCTTCCTTTATTATTAAAGATTCATAGTACTTTAAAAGAGAACAGTTCTAAGACGTTTCATATCCACATTCGGGTTGTCAAAAAAATTACTTTTTTTTATAAAACATCGAAAAAAACTGGCTCATATGATTAAAGTAAAATCTCCCCATAAACAATTATCGGCGGTAAATTGAAAATGTTTCCTAAAAGTTAAATTTTTTTAACTTTTGTCATATTTAAAAACAATCAAGCGGTAAGAATTTCCAGTCTTACCGCTTAAAATATTGGTTTTGCAATAATTTACAGACTAAATTGATTTGTTTCCAGATAATTTTTCAGATGTGATAAAAATTGCTCGGCATCCGCACCGTCAACAATTCGATGATCGTAAGTTAATGCAAAATATGCCATCTGACGAATTGCGATAACATCGTCACCTTCGGGAGTTGTTAAAACTTTCGGACGTTTTTCGATCGTTCCAACACAAAGTATCGCAACTTGCGGTTGGTTAATGATCGGCGTTCCGTAAAGTCCGCCAAAAACACCCGGATTTGTGATCGTAAATGTTCCGCCTGCAACTTCGTCCGGCATCAACTTTTTAGTTCTCGCACGATCTGCCAGATCATTTGCCGTTTGAGCCAAACCTGCTAATGAAAGCGAATCAGCTTTTTTGATAACAGGAACGATCAATCCCCAATCAAGTGCGACCGCCATTCCCAGATTTACGTCACCTTTATAAATTATCTGATCGCCTGAAACTTGTGAATTGACCACAGGAAATTGTCGCAAGGAATTTGTAACCGCTTGGAAAATAAACGGCATATAAGTCAATTTCGTGCCGTAGCGTTGTAGAAATTCCGCTTTATTTGCATTACGGAATTTCGCAATACTGGTCATATCAATTTCATAAACAGACGTTACATGAGCCGAAGTCTGCTTTGAAAAAGTCATATGCTCGGCGATCTTCTTACGCATATTCGACATCGGTTCAACCCGATCGCCAACCTGCGAAGAAATTTGCGGTGCTTTATATTGCGTCGGTTGTGCAGGTTGAACTTGCGGAGTTTGGACTTGGGACTGAGTTTGCGACAGCAAATCCTGCGGTTTGAGTGCCGCACCTGAATCAATAAAGGATAAAATATCTTTTTTCGTTACGCGACCGCTCATTCCGGTTCCGCTAATTTGCGAAATATCTACGTTGTGTTCTTTAGCAATATTGCGAACAAGCGGACTACTGCGGGTTTTTCGTAATTCTTCAACAGTCTGATCGCCAAGCGGTTTATCGTGTCCATTTGAACTCGGAGTTTCGCCCGCTTTCAAACTTTGATAATCATAACTCTTGCCATCATCTGCACTTGCCGATGATGTTTCAACTTTTGGCGGTTCGGGTTGAACTGTTTCTTGACTTTGGACTTCGGACTTTGGACTCTGGGCTGGTGCAGATGCACCTTTTTCGCCAACCACACCTACGATCGAATCAACTTCAACCGTATCACCTTCTTCCGCACGAATCTCCAAAAGTATTCCTGCCACCGGCGAAGGAACTTCAGCATCAACTTTATCTGTTGAAATTTCCAAAAGCGGTTCATCGCGTTCAACCGTGTCGCCAACCGCTTTTAACCATTTTGAGATAGTTCCTTCCGTAATAGATTCACCCATTTGCGGCATCGGAATCTCAGTTGCATCACCAACAGAAGTTGCAGAGTTTTCAGGAGTTTCGGAAGTTGCGGAGTCGTCAGACGAAACATCGGCGGAAGTCGCTTCGGCAGTTGCTTCAACCGCCGTTTCTTCAACAGTTTCTGTTTCTTTTGCGGTTTCCGCTTGAACGGTTTCTTGACTGCTAACTGTTGACTGCTGACTACTCGCTGTTTCGCCTTCCGCACCAAGAATTGCCACGACCGAATCAACTTCGACAGTTTCACCTTCTTCGGCTCGAATCTCTAATAAAACTCCGGCTTGCGGTGAAGGAACTTCCGCATCAACCTTATCGGTCGAAATTTCCAACAAAGGTTCATCTCTTTCGACCTTATCGCCAACTTGCTTTAACCATTTTGAAACAGTGCCTTCAGTAATGGATTCACCCATCTGCGGCATCACGATTTCTACGCTCATAAATTCTCCAAATAAATAATGTCTTTATAAAAATGTTATTTTAAAATTACCCAAACTGAAATTTTACCGCTTTCTGACAAAAACGACAAAGACACACATAAATATAACTGCAATTAGCGATTTTATGTTCTCACGTTTTTGTTTATAATCGCTTTTTTATGAAAAACAAACAGACATCATATCCACGCAACAAGATCAAAATTCTCCTGCTCGAAAACGTCAGCGATTCGGCGGTTGAGGAATTAGAAAGTAATGATTATACAAATATTAAAAGACTTTCAGGTGCGTTAAGCGAAGACGAACTTATTAAGGCTCTGAAAGGTGTTCATATAGTTGGAATACGCTCTAAAACGCAATTAAACAAAAATGTTTTAGAATCGGCGGACAAACTTCTTGCCATCGGATGTTTTTGCATCGGCACAAATCAAGTTGATCTGGAAACCGCTACAAAAAAAGGAATTGCCGTGTTTAATGCACCTTATTCAAATACACGCTCGGTTGCTGAATTGGTTTTAGGATTATTTATAATACTGATTCGTCGAATTTCCGATAAAAATATCGCCGCACACAATGGAACTTGGCTAAAAGATGCGAACGGTTCTTATGAATTGCGTGGCAAAACTTTGGGAATTGTCGGTTATGGAAACATCGGTTCGCAAGTTTCTATATTAGCGGAAAATCTCGGTTTAAATGTAATTTATTACGATATTTTAACAAAGTTGCCACTTGGAAACGCCAAACAAATAAAGACTTTGAAAGAGCTTTTGAAAAAATCAGACATTGTGACTTTGCACGTTCCTTCAACGCCCGAAACAAAGAATATGTTTGATGCAAAAACGCTCAAGGAACTTAAAAAAGGAGCGATCTTTGTAAATTATTCCCGTGGCGATGTTCTGGATTTGGACGCTTTGAAAATACTCATTGAAAGCGAAAAAATCAGCGGTGCGGCGGTTGATGTTTTCCCGCAAGAACCTAAGAAAAAAGGTGATGATTTTGAAACGGTGCTGCAAAATCTGCCGAATGTGATTTTAACTCCGCACATCGGCGGTTCGACACAAGAAGCACAAGTCAGCATCGGTTTAGATGCGGCTTCAAAGTTGATAAACTATATAGAATTAGGCACTTCGACCGGCTCGCACACAGTTCCTTCAGTAAGTTTGCCGCCACAAGAAGACACACACAGAATCTTGCACATACACAAAAACAAACCCGGCGTTCTGTCCGAAATAAACTCCGATCTTTCCAAACACGGCATCAACATCGTCGGACAATATCTAAAAACAAACGAAGAAATCGGTTACGTAATTTTGGATATTGACAATAAAATTTCCAAGAAAGCGTTTGAGATTTTAAACAATATTGACGGGACGATTAAAACACGGATGGTTTATTGAATTATGAAAATAGTGATTCCCGGCGGAAGCGGACAAGTTGGAACGGTTTTAGCGAGAGCGTTTGAAAAAGATGGTCACGAGGTTATTATTTTGAGCCGAAGTGCGATCGGTTCAGAGTTTAATACTGTTCAATGGGATGCTGAAAATTTGGGTGTTTGGGCTAATGAATTTGAAAATGCCGATGTCGTAATCAATCTCGCCGGGAGAATTGTAAATTGCCGTTATAATGCGGAAAACCGACGGCAGATAATGAATTCCCGTGTAAATTCAACCCGTATTGTCAGCGAAGCCATCATACAAGCAAAGAATCCGCCGAAACTTTGGTTACAGGCAAGCACGGCGACAATTTATGCACATCGTTATGACGCTCCGAATGATGAGATTACGGGCATTATCGGTGGTGAAGAAAAAAATGCTCCCGACACATGGAATTTTAGTATAGACGTTGCCAAAACATGGGAAAAAACGGCGAATGAATTTGATCTACCAAATACTCGACTCGTTTTAATGCGTTCGGCAATGACGATGTCGCCTGATAAAGACGGAATTTTTGACGTGATGCTCGGATTAGTGCGAAAAGGCTTAGGTGGAACCGCAGGCGATGGTCGGCAATATATTTCGTGGATTCACGAAAAGGATTTTATCAATGCGGTGAATTTTTTGATTGAGAATGAAAAATTAGTTGGAGCAGTAAATATTTCGTCGCCAAATCCTTTGCCAAATAAAGAATTTATGAAGATTTTCCGAGATGCATGGGGAACAAAAATCGGTTTGCCTGCTACAAAATTGATGCTCGAAATCGGTGCGGTTTTTATGCGGACAGAAACGGAATTGATTCTAAAAAGTAGAAGAGTTGTGCCGACAAGATTACTTGAATCAGGTTTTGAATTTGAATTTTCAAATTGGGAAGACGGTGCAAAAGACTTGTGTGAGAAATGGCGAAATTTATAAAGTTGATGATTTAGCAAGTCGTTCCGCGATCAATTTATAAACCTGAAAATTATAAACTAAACCGATGTGAGTTCCCGCAACTTCAAAATTGTTTGTTGAGGTTCTTGAAAGGCAACTTTCCCAATGAACGATGCCGTCGGATTTTGTGTAAATTGCAGTTTGTTTGATTTCTTTGGGCAGACCGCTTTGCATAGAGGTTACGGCGATGCAATCGCAATGTCCGGTGAAGCAATGCGGATAATCTGCTTTTTTTGTATCGTCTTTGAAAATCCTTGTGCGAACTCTGTCCGACATTTCCAAGACTCTCGGATGCGAACGAACACCACGAAATGGCGATGCAAGTGTAATAACTGATTCGATCAATTCGGGATATTGAACGCTCGCCGAACGGGACAGAACTCCGCCCAAACTGTGTCCGATGAGATGAACTTTTTTGCCTGTTTCTTTGTGGGCTTTTTTGATCGTGGTGATTAGTTTTTCGGAAAGTGTGTTAAGGCAATCGGCATTCCAACCGATGTTTGAGAGATAAGATTTGTAGCCGATGCGTGAGAGCCATAAATGGAGTTCATATAGATATATGTCAGAACCTAAAAAGCCCGGAACAACAATTGTTGCCGAACCGTCGCCTTTTTCGACTCCAAAGCCATAATAAACAGGCGAAAGATGCAAGAGAGTCCAATCAACTCCAACGAGCGATTCAAACCAGATCGGCAAAGCCGACTCACGCATTTCTTTGTCGAAACCTGTTAACGCTTCTATCTCACCTTCTAAAATATCCATAAAATATATTTGATAACTGAAAATGGATAATGGATAATGGATAATTTTTCTCTCTTTATTATCCTTTTTCCATTTTACACTATCCATTGGCTTTAGCCGCAGAAGATTTTTCTTCCAAATCCATTACAACTGCTTTTAGGTCTGCAAAAGTTTCATCCAAAATCTTTTTGAAATCTTCGACATCCGACATTGCTTGGGCATCGGAAGACAAACCAAAATACAAATCTTTGTTGTAACTGAAAATTGCACAACCTAATCCTAAACCATATCCAACCGGAACGTATGGATAATGCTTCAACATCTTTTGACCAACTAAATAAAGGGGAATTTGCGGTCCCGGAACATTTGTTGCGACCATATTAAATGGCGGAAACGGCAAGTCGGCGAGTTGCCCGATGACCGATTGCAGAGGTGCGGGCATCATCGAATACATCGCTCCAACCGTGAGAAAACCTTCCGCTAATTTTGTTTCTTTCATTAAAGCGGTCTTTTGATTAACGTGCTTAAAACGTATTGGCAAATCGTCAATATCAAGCGGAATTTCTACCGGCAAGATCGAAATTAAGTTTCCAAGCGAACCGCGTTTTTCTTTTTGACGCAAACTGACGGGAACCATAAAACGTACGATGCGTTCATTAACATCAACTTTATGAAGTTTTGCATAACGCGAAACTGCTTCGCTCAAAACTGTTAAAACAACATCATTGACCGAACCGCCTAAAACATTTTTTATCAATCTCGCATCGGTAAATGAAAACTCGCTCCAGGCTAATTTTCGTTCGCCCGAACAAGTTCCGTTAAACGGAAGTAGCGGTGCAGGCGTTGTAACTGCGGGCAAAACTCCGGCAATATGCGGTAATTTTTCGGCTGTTTTTGGATTAACAAGACTGGAAGTTAGATAAAGCATTCCCGCTTGCATTTCCATAAAACGGTTCATTCCTTCTTCCATCGAACCGAGCAAGGAATCAAAAAATTGTCGTGTTGAATCGAGTTTCGGCGGTCTTGGTTGTTGCTCAGGTTTCGGCGGAACGGGCGTTCCTTCAGGCGAAATATCGAACATTATTTTGATCAAATCAACGCCCGAAATTCCGTCAACCATACAATGATGAACTTTAGCGATCATCGCCGCTTTGCCGTCTTCAAGATTATTTATCACAAACAATTCCCAAAGCGGTTTATTTCGATCCATCAGATCGGTCATTTTCTCGCCCGCAATTCTGACCAAATCCTGATGCGTTAATTTCTTTTTGGATTTTATCTCAATAATGTGGTTTTTGATGTCGAAATCTTCGTCGTATTCCCATGTCGGATGAGCGATATTAAACGGATCGGGAACGACCTTTTGTTGATAACGAGGAATTAGATGAAGGCGGTCTTCAATGTGTTTTGTTAGATCTTTAAGCGAAATCTTACCTTCAAAAACGCTCGTACTTCCGATATGAAGCGGGCATTCCTTTTTCTCTAAATAAAGAAATGTTGCATCTAAAGATGATAAACGGCGATTTAATTCAGGTTGACTCATTTTTTAAAGCGTAAAACTAATTTTCGGGATTTCCCGATATTTCAATAAAATCTATTATATCTTTTGTAACTCGTTCAGGCGTTTCTTCCTGCGGAAGATGTCCGATCTTGTCATAAACGATCATCTCGGAATTTTTTATCAGCGA
>JBGTHN010000026.1:0-2105 GCA_041746235.1 Pyrinomonadaceae bacterium
GAATTGCAAAAAGATTATCAGAAAAAACGTGATTTTATCGTGCCTGTCTTACAAGATGTAGGATTCAAATGCGATTTTCCCGAAGGTGCTTATTATGTAATGACCGATATTTCAGATTTTGGTTTTGCTAATGATATTGAATTTACTAAACATTTAATTCGAGAAATCGGTGTTGCGGTTGTGCCGGGTTCATCGTTTTATCACGATAAATCTTTGGGTTCACAACAAGTTAGATTTTGCTTCTGCAAAAAAGACGAAACTTTGGAAGCGGCGGCAGAGAGATTACAAAAGTTAAAAATAAAAGGTTAAAAGTAAATGATTCACGTATAAGCAACCTTTTTTTTACTATAAAGCAACAAAGTATATATCGTAATCGTTAGAATTTTTTGTAAAACAATTTGGCTTTTACAAAAGTTTCATAAATCAATCATACAAACAAAAATTTGGAGGTTTATATGTTACGCAAATTATTCGTATTTATTTTGCTTTCTACATTAACTTGTCTCGTAACTTTAGCCCAAGATTCTCCGAAGCCTAATGAAAAAAGGGTTGAAAGAGGTTTTGGTTTTGCTTTGAGCGGCAGCGGAAGTTATATGGGCGTTGAAGTTAAGGAAGTTACAAAAGAAAATTTTGCCCAAATGGGTTTGACCGAAGTTCGCGGAGTCGGGATTTCAAAAGTCCTCAAAGATACTCCAGCCGAAAAAGCAGGTTTGCAAGCGGGCGATGTAATTGTTCGTTTTAATGGAGAAGTGGTTACAGGTCAGCGTCAATTTACGCGGCTGATTTCGGAAGTTGCACCGGATCATACGGTTAATCTGACCGTTGTGCGAAGCGGTTCCGAAATTGAAATTCCGATCACAATTGGAAAACGTCCTGTTCCACAACTTTTTACGGGAAATTTTGAATTTCCAAAAATGAATATTCCAACCGGAGAAATGCCGAATGTTGAAACCATTATTCCGAAAGGAAAAGGGGACAATGCTGTTATTTGGCGGATGAGTTCCGGTCGTTCGATCGGTGTCGGCGTTACATCTTTGACAAAACAACTTGCTGATTATTTCGGCATTAGCGACGGACAAGGTTTGCTGATCAATCGAGTCAGCGAAAACAGTCCGGCGGAACGTGCAGGACTTCGTGCGGGAGATGTGATCGTCGAAATTGATGGTAAAAAAGTAACCGGAAATTCCGATCTGATTCGCAGTATTTACGAGAAAAAGGAAGGCGATATAGTTCTTACGATCATTCGTGATAAGAGTCGTCAGACAATAAATGTAACGCCGGAAGAAAGAAAGGACGGTGAAACTTTTTTTAATGGAAGTAATATGTTGATTCCCGATCCAAATATAAATATCCGTGTTGCACCAAATGTTAAAGGTGTTTCTACGCCGCTTGTAATTGCAAGACCGACGAGAGTTTTGTAAACATTTTCTAAAAAAACAAAACAAAATAAGAGTCCGATCATTTGAACAAAAAAAGGTCAGACTCTTATTTTTTTCTTCTACTTTCCGACCACATTTTGTCGGCTTGGTCATTTCGCTTTTTCGCTTCTTCTATATTTTCGGCGAATTTTTTTTCGTTCTCGATAAATTTTGCTTTTGCCTCATCCATTTGCGTAGCACTTTCCGATCCGAATTCATCGCGGAAAAGTTTTGCCGAATCCCTCCGATAATTAAATGCCGTTATTTGCAGATCGAGGCTTTCCGATTTTAATTCTAGATAATTTTTGAACTCATCACTTATACCGCTCAAATCCTTTGCTTTATCAATTTTTTCTTTGGCACTTTCCGCAAGAACATAACCGTCAATTATTACTAACGAAATGTCATCCGTTAATTCTTTTACTTTTTTGACATCTTTGTCGTTAAGAGCTTTTTTCAGTTCTTCAATTTTAGGGTTGTTCTCATTATATAAAGCCCGAATGCTTTTAAGGTTACGGTTTGCTTCGTGAATCAATTCAACTGCTCTGTCCGTGTCATCTCTAAAATCAAAAACACCTGAATCAGCAGTGTTATCACTTTTTGTATTGCTACAAGTTGTAAGACAAACACAAAAAAACAATAAAACACCGAGTAGAATAGTTTTTAATAATATGTGAAAATTTCTGA
>JBGTHN010000027.1:0-3647 GCA_041746235.1 Pyrinomonadaceae bacterium
CCAACAAACTCGAATGCAGGATAACCAACAAACAAGGATGCAAGATAACCAGCAGACTCGAATGCAAGATAATCAACAGACAAGAATGCAGGATAACCAGCAGACTCGAATGCAGGATAATCAGCAGACAAGAATGCAGGATAATCAACAGACTCGAATGCAGGATAATCAACAAACAAGAATGCAAGGCGAAGGATCAAGCTATTATTTGGGGCTTTTCAGTCATTTTGAAAATATTGAAATCCCTTGGAATGTTTCAGGGTTTACGAAATCGGATTCTGAAATTTCATCGTATATTAAAAATACTAAACCTAAGAATTAATCAGAAGATACCGATCAAAAAACCGTTTAGAGTATGCAAAATAACTTTTCAAGATCAAAGATTAAATTTAATTTTATCTTCTTTTTTCTAATTTGCCTTATTGTTCAAACAGTTTCCGCATTTGAAGCAGGCAATGCGGAAGTTTTGGAAACAGAAAAAGAGGCGAAGGAATTGAGCAAAGTATGGAGTGGCGAAAAGATTCGCCGCTCTATTGTTTTGTATGAGAAAGCGGCGGAAGATTGGAAAAAACCCGGTGAAATGAAAAAAGCGGCGGAGGCTTTGCGGGAATCGGCAAAATTATCTTACTTGTTCTCGGACTATGAAAAAGCCTATGCGTCGTTGGATAAAGCATTAAAAATTGATGAAAAAATAAATAACACGGAAGGTAAAATCATTTCGCTAAGTCTTATATCCGAGATTTACAGACAAAAAGGCGAAACCGAAAAAAGTCAAAAATATTACAAGCAAGCGATTCGCTTGAGCGAGCAGACAACTGATGCACTCGCCAAGACGTATGCTTTTTATAGTGCCGGAAATTATCAAATGTTTTATGGGAATACCAAAACAACTGTGGATTTGCTCAAAAAAGCTATTTTTTTTGCAAATCAAACTGAAGATAAACAGTTGATTACCGAGATTCTATTGGAACTCGGCGGAGCTTTCGGACGGGTTGATGAATTTGATAAGGAACTAGAAAGTTACAATGAGGCTCTGAAAATTTCAATCGAAGAAAATAACGAGAGAGGAGAATCGCTTTCGTATTTCAACATCGGTTTTCATTACTATTTCTTTGACAAACAACTTGCTCTCGACAATCAAAAAAAAGCCTTGGAAGGTTTTCCCGATGATATTGACTGGCTGCACAAAGCACGCATTTTTAATTCGATGGCGGCTATTTATGAAGGTTACGGTGATCTGATTATTGCTGAAAAATATCGCACACAAGCCCTGGAAAATTTTGAAAGAGCCGCTTATCCGACAGGTGTTCTGACAACTTTAACGAGTCTGGCGAGCATTAAAGAGCTAAATGGTGATACGGAAACCGCCAAAAAACTTTATGAGAGAGCATTGACACTTGCAAAAAAATTGAAAGATGAGTTTCAGATCGGATTGATTAAAGAAGACTTCGGAGATATTGCAATAAAAAATGGAGATTACGATGCGGCAATTGAAAATTACCAGTCTGCCCTCGCCATTAACAGGAAAATAAAACTTGAATTGCCCCAAGTTCAAAACAGGTTGGGCAAAGCGTTTGAAAAGAAAGGCGAACTAAAACTTGCTCAGGAACAATATCTGGAATCACTTGATATAAGTATGAGAATCAAGGATTTTCCTTTAATGGCGGAAAATTATCATAGTCTTGCTCATTTGAGTGTTGCTTTGGGAAATTTTGACAAAGCCCTCGAATACTCCAACGATTCGATCAAATTTACCGAATCAGTCTATACGGATGTTGACAACAACAAACTTCGCCGGACATTTTTGTCGAGCATTTACGACAGGTATTCGCTTAACATAAATCTGTTAATGAAAATGCACGAGCGTTTTCCAGATCGCGGGTTTGCTTTAAATGCTTTGCAAATCAGCGAAAAATCGCGTTCGCGTTCGCTGCTTGAAACCTTACGTTTATCGGAAGCTGAGTTTATCGCTGATGCTGATCCGAATTTGGTTAAACAGGAAAGTAAAATCCGCGAAAAGTTGAATGAAAATGCCGACAAGTTAACACGGTCTTTAACGTCGGGAGCGGCAAAGGATGAGATAAAAAATATCGAAGACGAGATCAACGAATTGCAGGACGAACTCGAAAAGATCAAAGGCGAACTGAAAAGCAAAAGTCCAGTTTATTCCTCTATCAAAAATCCGCAGGATTTCGATGTGCGTGAATTTCAGCAAAATGTTCTTGATGAGAATTCGCTGTTTTTAGAATTCTCGTTCGGCGAAAATGAAAGTTATCTGTGGCTGATCGGACAGAACAGTTTTAATGTCGTAACGCTTCCGAAACGCCAAATTCTTGAAGACGAATTGAACGAAATTTACGATCTGCTCATTTCGCGTCAACTTCTCGAAGACGAAAGCATTGAGGATTATCGAAGAAGAATCACTGAAAACGAACGAAAATTTCAAAATAAGGCACAAATTTTGAGCAATAGTTTATTCGGTCAGGTTTCGGAAAAATTAAAAGATAAACGCTTGATTCTCGCAACCGACGGAAAGTTGAGATATTTTCCCGTTTCAGCTTTGCCGTTTCCAAATAACACCGAAGACTCAAAAATAAACGAACCGATTTTGCTGACAAACGAAATAATTTATGAGCCTTCCGCCGCGATTTTGAATTTGCTTACGAGAAAACTAAATCCCGCCAAAACTCCCGAAAAAGATTTGCTCATCTTTGCCGATCCGGTTTATTCGTCAAAAGATGAGAGAATCAATTCTGCTAACTCAGATCCAACCCGAAGTTCATCAAAAATCGCTGACGATGAATCCTTGGAACAGACATCTTTTCTCGAACGCCTGCCGGCGACCGAACAGGAAGCCGCGTCAATCGTTAAAACTTTCGGCTGGTCTGACACCAAACTCCTTTCGGGATTTTCCGCTACCCGCGAGAATTTCTTTGAAATTAACCTTTCGGATTATAAAGTTTTGCATTTTGCCACACACGGTTTACTAAACGAAGAGCAACCGGAATTCTCCAGTCTGGTTTTTTCGCAATTTGATGAAAACGGCAAAAGAAAAAAAGGAATCGTTCGCCTCCAAGATATTTACAGCTTGAATTTACAAGCCGATCTCGTCGTTTTAAGTGCTTGCGACACAGGAATCGGCAAGGACATCAAAGGCGAAGGCTTGATAAGTTTGACAGACGGTTTCCTGCAAGCCGGTGCCAAAACCGTTATTTCGAGCCGCTGGAAAGTCAGCGACAAGGCGACGCTCGAATTGATGAAAAACTTTTACGACATAATGGAAGCCGAAAACCTCCCGCCGTCAAAAGCTCTGCAAAAAGCCAAGATAAAACTACGCGAAAGCCCGGCTTTCGCTTCGCCGTATCATTGGGCGGCTTTTACAATTCAGGGCGATTATCAAAACAAGCCGAATCTCACAAACGGATCCGGTTTATCAAAATATCTCTTGATACCGATTTCTGTTTTGATATTGTTAGGAATCTTTTTTTGCATCAGAAAATTCAGATAAACTTCATATTGAGATTATTCATTTTCGCACTTCTAAACTCATTGGTGTCAAAGCTTTATAAAAGTTACAATTCTCCAAAAATCTAAACCAATCCGATCTACAAAAAAGAAATATAATTTTTTTTCACATTTTGTGAGCC
>JBGTHN010000028.1:0-3870 GCA_041746235.1 Pyrinomonadaceae bacterium
ATTTCAACTTATTGGGGTGCTTTTACTCCAATTTTGGATTCAAACGAAAAATCAGGTGAAGTTTATTTTGAAGTATCAACCGATAAGAAAGAAAATAATAACAATTGGATAAGAATTGAAACTGAAAACAAAGAAGTTTCATTTTCGATACCGCTAAATTTCAATTACTCAAAAGACAAGGATGGATTTAACGCATCAAAAGAAAACCCAATACAATTCGTTGAATTTCGCAACTTACATTCAATCACAGCATTTGAAAATGGCGTTTCAATGTGGATGGAAAGCTACGATGTAGAAAATGGCATAGAGGCATTTCGTTATTTTCCGCACTATAAAAATGAATCCAAAGCTAACACTAAAGATTATATAATTGGTCAAAGCTCCTTAAAAGAAGTTAATGTTGAAAACACACACTACGCTAATTATTTTTATTTTTATTCAGAAAAAAGATTTTACATTGTTGGATTAGGAGCAAGGGATAAAAATAATCCGACAATTCAGAGATTTTTAGAATCGGTAAAATTTAATGGAAAGCATATTTTAGTTTCAGCAGAATCTAAAACCCTTGAAACAAAAACGTCTTTGATTCTAGAAAAACAGAAAATAAGTCCGTTAGATATTTCTTACGAACATCTTTCACCAACTACAAAAAAGGTGTCGTTCAATAAAACATTTGATTTTATTAAAACTACAAATTCATCGGCAAAATCTTTCGATACTTTACCAATCGTAATTTTAACTAATCCAAAACCCGGCTATACAATTGAAGCAAGAGAGAAAAATGAAATTGGTGAAGTTCGCGTGAAAATTCTTTTTTCCAATGATGGCTTGATAAAAAAGGTGATTGTATCGAAAGGATTAAACTATGGTCTGACAGAAAAAGCTATTGACGCTTCAAGACGATTAAGATTTTTACCCGCAGAACGTGATGGAAAACCTCTTTCATTGATAAAAACTGTAGTGTTCAACTACTCAATTTACTAATTTCTTATGTTCAAAAGACTTTTAATTTTTATACTTATTCTACATTTGCTTTTTGTGATTGAAATATCAGCCCAAAAACAAGAAGCCGACCTCATTATTATCAACGCCAAAGTTCGCACAATGGATAATAAGATGAAGGAAGCGAGTGCGGTTGCGATGAAGGACGGGAAAATAATTGCGGTTGAGAAAAATGACCGTAAAGTGCAGAAATATGTCGGCACAAGGACAAAGCGAATTGATGCGAGGGGCAAACTTGTTTTGCCGGGCTTTAATGACAGCCATGTTCATTTTATGGGAATCGGAAACATATTCTCTTCGATTGATTTGAAAGATGTCCGTGATCCGAATGAAATTGTCGAGAAGATAAGATTTTATTTACGCTTTATTCCGAAAGGACGCTGGATTCTTGGCGGAGGTTGGAATAATCAACTTTGGGATTCCAAAGACCTTCCGACGAGGCAATTGCTTGATGATATAACCTATGATAATCCTGTATTTCTTTACAGTGCCGACGGAACGATGGCTTTAGCAAACAGTAAGGCGTTAAAATTGGCTCGCATTGATAAAAACAAAAGCGATGTCACAGGCGGAGAATTTGTCCGCAATGCAAAGGGCGAATTGACGGGCATTTTGAAAGGCAATGCGATGCAATATGTAAAACTTATTACGCCACAAACCACCACCAAACAACTTGCGGAAGTTGCTGAAACTGCTACAAATTACGCCGCCTATATGGGTGTAACAAGTGTCCAAGATATGCACTCGGATTACATATCGGACTTTTTTGGCGAACTGCAAAGGCAAGGTAAATTAAAAAATCGTATTTATGATTGCACACCGCTTTCTGAATGGAAAAAACTTGCCGATCAAGGCATCAGACGAGCAAACGGCAGTGAAATGATTCGGACGGGATGTTTAAAGAGTTTCGCAGACGGCGACATCGAATCCGATGAACAACTTTACGATTATATTTCCGAAGCAGACAAAGCCGGATTACAAGTAATGATTCACGCCATCGGAAGTCGTCCAAATAATAATATTTTATCAATCTTTGAACGAGTCGCCACAACGAACGGTGCAAAAGACAGGCGATTTCGGGTTGAACACGCTTATGGTGTAAATCCGTCAGACATAGAGCGTTTCGGCAAATCGAACACAATCGCATCAATCCAACCATATTTATTCGGCGGAAATTATCCATATCGGTCAATGATGAGATCAAACGCACCGATCGCATTTGGTTCGGATGCTTCGATCACGGATTTCAATCCGCTTTACTCAATTTATTCAGCGGTAAATAATTCCGGCGACAATATTTCCGTCGAAGATGCGGTTCAATTTTATACGGTCGGCTCGGCTTATGCGGAATTTCAAGAAGATATTAAAGGTTCGATTTCCGTCGGAAAACTCGCTGATATTGTAATTTTGTCGGATGATATATTTTCGATCAAATCGGATAAAATAAAAGATGCCACGGTTTATATGACTATACTTGACGGCAAAATAGTTTATAATGTGCGAGAATTTACAACTGTTCCAAGTCCGAATGTGCGACCTTGAGATAGTTTCAAACGGAATTTTTATTTATAATCAAACAATTATTTATTTAAGGAGTATTTAACTAATGAAAAAATTTATATTTTTAACAATTATTTTATTAACATTTTCAATTAATGCTTTTTCACAAGATGAAATGGAAAAAGCCAAACCAACCGAAGCGGACAAGATCGCTTCTCTCGATAAAAACGGCAAGATCAAACGCGGCGAGAAGATCGGCGATTCTGAAAAAGTTTCGCTTAAAGATATTTTCAAAAACCCTGAACAATATGCGGGCAAAATGGTTCGTGTGAAAGGCTATGTTGTGCGTTCGTGCAAAATGGAAGGATGTTGGGCGGAAGTCGGTGTTGCAAAAGATTCAAAACAAACATTCCGCGTAAAAATGAAAGATCACGCATTTTTCATCCCGCTTAAATCAGCCGGATACAAAGTTTTGACCGAAGGCGTTTTCAGCATCAAAGTTCTTTCCAAAGAAGAAGTTAAACATTTAATGGAAGAAGACGGTGCAAAATTTGAAAATATTAACGCAGACGGAACTGTAACGGAAATCTCTTTTCTCGCTTCGGGCATCGAATTGAGCAAAGGATAAAAAAATTAACGGGGAAAGTTATGAATTTCAAACTCCCAATTTTAATAGTCAGTTTATTTTGCACATTTTCAGCCATTTACAATGTAAGAGCTGAAAATGTGCAGAATAGTTCTGCGAAACAAAATATCGGTGTTTTGATAAGCGGTAAATTATTAAACTCGAACGGCAGAGTCAGACGTGACACCGAACTTGAATTAATTCCTTACGAAGATAATAAAAAAAGCAACGATGTGCGTTTGTGGGCGATCACCGATGGTCGAGGCAATTTTGCTTTCAAAGATATTCCTGCCGGAAATTATCATTTAAGCATAAATTTTAACGAAAAGCCGACCGACACATCACCGTTCTCAGCCTTTTTCTATCCGAACACAACGAAGCGTCCCGAAGCCGAAGTTTTTGAAGTTGTCGAAGGAAGTCAATTTACTAATCTGAGTTTCAAACTTCCGCCGCAACTTCAACAAAGAACGATCACGGGAAAAGTCGTTTGGGAAAATGGCAAACCTGTGCAAGATGCACTTGTCAGTATTGTTGATATTGAAGTTGATATTTATTCGGGCTTCCAAACAAAAACTAACGCTGACGGAACTTTCTCGCTAAAAGCATTCGCCGACAGAAAATACGGAATCGTCGCTTTGTTGATAGATTCTCCAAACCTCGATTTATATTCAAAACCAACCGCCCACGGATTTTCCGAACAGTTCATTCTCAACGCCGAAACCAAACCGATAGATGTTGTGCTA
>JBGTHN010000029.1:0-14494 GCA_041746235.1 Pyrinomonadaceae bacterium
TAATTTGCGGAATCGGAATGGCAAGCAGTAAAAGTTCAAATGGAATCAAAAGCATCCGAAAAATTCTTTCGCCGAAAAAATAAACGATGATTCCAACAAGCATCAGCACGAACGAAATTCTTTGAACAAACAATTCCGCTCCGAGCGTTCCGCCAAGAAGCATCAACAATGCAACCAAAACCAGCGAACCGCCAAACCAAAACTGCGGAGTTTTCGGTGCTTTTTTCAGTTCATCAAATTTGAACCAAATAATATAACCACAAATAAAAGGGATCAGCAGTCCATGCGAATAATTTTCATCCGTCCACCAATTTTCACCAAGTCGCATCAAAACCGACGCATACAAAAACACGATCGCCAATGCAACCAACAAAGGTTTCCAGATAGTTTTTAAATTTATTTCGCTTTTACTACTCATCGGCACTCTTTTTTCGTCGGGGCAAACCGAACAAAGAGAAGAAAGAAACAATAAACAAAATTTTCCGATTCTTCGGACGGATCGTCATTTCGTCCGAATGCTATTCGGACGGTCGGAACGCAAGCGTCCCGCTTGCATTGGACGCGGCTGAGCGTCCAAGAAAAGTTACTGATCTTTAAACTTTCATCCTAACAGTTAAGTTCGCCAACTCAACTTTCGTGCGAAACGCACTCATTGCCGCCAAGATGGACAGCGTTCCGTTATTTCTTCCGATTCAAAATATATTCCGCGATCTCGCACAAAATATCCGTATTTTGCTCGATCTTCTCCAATTCTGCACAAGCATCATCGTGAACTTTCTTCGCCAAAATCCGTGTCTCTTCGATTCCGTAAAACGCCGGATAAGTTGCTTTATCAACCTTTTCATCTTTGCCAGCCGTTTTGCCCAAAACTTCCGTGGTTTGCGTTACGTCAAGCAAATCATCTGTTATCTGAAACAATAATCCCAATCCCGCCGCATAATTTGTAACCGCTTCAATTTCCGCTTCATTTGCACTTGCAATAATCGCTCCAACCTTCGCCGAAACACGAATCATCGCACCCGTTTTCGCCTTATGAATTTCCTCTAATTGAGCCAAAGAAACTGAATTTTCAAAACCTTCCGCATCTAGATCCATCTGTTGTCCCGCAACCATTCCGTTCGGCGTTCCCGATGCTTTCGCAATTTCTTTAATAAGCAAAATTCGCATTTCCACCGATAAATTTTCGTCTTCTGCAATTATCTGGAACGCCATATTTTGCAACGCATCGCCTGCAAGAATCGCCGTCGCTTCATCAAACTTTATATGACAAGTTTTCCGCCCACGCCGCAGATCATCGTCATCCATCGAAGGCAGATCGTCGTGAATCAGCGAATATGTATGAATCATCTCGATCGCAGCAGCAACTGCTTTTAATTTTTCAGTTTCCGCACCAAATGTCTGCCCGACGGCAAAAACAAGAAATGGACGAAATCTCTTTCCACCCGCAAAAATACTGTGCCGAATCGCTTGATGCAGACGCTTCGGCTCAACATTTTCAGACGGAATAACTTCATCAAGCTTTTTGTCCGTTATTTCAACACATTCACTAATAAATGATTTTAAATTGTTTGTCTTTGGAGTCATTTAATTCTATTTTGAAACAATCTGAGGTTTTGTTCAATATAAAATACCTCCTTTAGATCAATATGCACACATAAATGTATTTTGATAATTATCTAATTCTTTAACTTTTTAGTTTTCTTATCCGTTTTTATCTGCGTCAATCTGTGGTTAATTCTCTTCAAACGGCACGATCCGCAAAATTCTATCATCTTCCGCCGCCACATCACCGCGTCCGTCTTTGTTTGAAGTCGAAAAATATATGTAACCTTCGGGACTTACCGCAACTTCACGGATTCGTCCGTATTTTTTCTTGAACATATATTCTTGTGCAGTAATTGTTCGTCCGTCAATAATCAAACGAATGAGCGATTCACCTTTCAAAGCACCGAAAAAGAAGTTGTTTTTGTATTCGGGAAAAGCCTTTCCACGATAAAAACTTCCGCTTGCGGGAGCGACTGCGGGCGAGTATTCAATCAAAGGTGGTTCCATTCCTTTTTTCGTTGATTTGTGAGAAATTTTTGCCCAACCATAATTTTTTCCGCGTTCGACAATGTTTACTTCATCGCCGCCCGTGCGTTTAAATAGCGAAACGCCATCAATCAAACTCGGTCCGTGTTCGGTCTGAAACATTAAACCCGTTTCGGGATGCCAATCCATTCCTTGAGCATTGCGATGTCCGTAACTCCAAATTTCGGGACGTGCTTTTTTATTGTTGACAAAAGGATTATCTTGCGGAATCTTGCCATCGTAGTTCAAACGAAGAGTTTTCCCGTTCAAAGTGTCTAATTTCTGACCATTTTTCTGCTTCGTCGCATCGCCCGTCGTGATATAGAGTTTTTTATCAACCGGCGAAAAACCGAGCCGAGTTCCGGCGTGAAATTTCGCGGCGGAAATTCCTTCAATTATAGTTTTTCCATCAATCAGATCATCGCCCGTTTCTTTATAACGGCTGACACGCACAAATTTATCGCCGTCTTTTTCATAAACGTAAGCAAAATAAACCCAACGATTTCCCATAAAATCAGGATGCAGAGTCATTCCCATCAAACCCGTTTCACTCGAAAGTTCAACGTCTTTCACAACAAACAAAGGTTTCTCACGCAATTTTCCATCTCGTTCAATAACACGAATTCTGCCCGGACGTTCGCTAAAAAATATACGTCCGTCGGGAGCAAATACGATTGACCATGGAACTTCTAAATTCGTCGCAACGGTTTCAACTTGAAACTTCGGCGACACTTTTGGCTGAGGTAAATCTTTGTCATCGAGAGTTTTATTCTGAGCCTGTGTGAAAGCGTTTGAAGACAACAAGACAATAATTAAAAGATGTAGTTTGAAAATATATTTTAGTTTCATTTACAACCAGTTTAACATTTATTCTGATAATAAAAATTTACTTTGAATTACTCTGAACTGTAACTTTGAACTCTCTACTTTCGGCAAGTTTTCCATTCAAATAAACTTCTACTTTATAATCACCTTCCGCCCAAATTTTTCCCGGCGAAGCGTTAAATGAAACTCCATATTCACCATTTTTGGTTTTGTATTGAACTGCGACGACTTGCGAATTTGGACGCAAGCCTTTTGCCTTGATCGCAATTATTCTCATTTTTACCAACGTCGGTTTTTCCGCATTCAAATCAATATAACAATGAATCGGTATGTCTTTTGTGCCAAAAAATTCGGGATCTTCGATTATATTTCCGTCCGCATCTTCTTTGGCGAGAGTCAATTTTACAACTTTTGCTTCCGTTTCATCTTCCTTCGTCGTTTGTGCTTGAACGCTCAAGGCAAAAAGCAAACAGAGTGAAATTATCAAAATACTTTTCATCATTTTCTCCGTGAAATTATTTTTATATTTTTGTTAAGGGGTTTTATAAAAACTAAATGTAAAGGTGCATTAATTTCAAATTTGGTTGCATTTGGGCAAAAAACATCACTTCAATTTCTTTAATACAACTTCGGTGGCGGCTTTTGTAAAAGGCAAGATCGGAACGGTTCGCATTATTTTTAAATCTTCGGCAAATGTTGTATCTTCATCAAGAAATTTCAAGACCTGAATTGCTCCATTCTTCTTAAAAAGATTCGTAAAAACATCATCTGCCGAATGCTTTTTCATCTGCAAAACATTCAGCAAAATGCTGTCGAGATAATTTTTCCAATTTTGGTTTTCGGTCTTTGGTCTTTGGTTTTTGGATAAATCTTTCACCAATTTTTCGAGTCGTCTTTGCGTTCGTTGAAAACTGTAACCCGTCGAAGGTTTTACATATCCGCCGGAAGTTCCGATTCGGATTATCTTTGAACTTGGAAATTCTTTATGCGGTTCATCCGACATCGGAATTATGCCAAATTCGGTTTCTTTGATCTCGTAATTTTCAATTTTCAAAACGTCCAAAATATATTTTTGTAGATTTTCTTCATACTCTTCACTTTCGATCAAATTATCCGAAAATATTGTAAATTCGATCAATGCTTTATTTTCGGAGATCGGCAAAATGTATATAAAACGACATTCATCTTTTTGCTCAACCCGAAAATCAAAAAGCGTCGGTTCATCTGCATTGAAAACATTTTCATCAGTTTCAATTTCCCAACCGAGAAAATGCTGCCACAAATTATGATATTTTGAATCGTCATATTTCTTTCGCGTCCAACTGTCGAAAATATATTCGTTTGCAAAAAACTCGCCTTTGTTTGTTTTTACTAGATCGTTTTCAACTGATGAAATATCGGCTTGCAGAAATATGATGTTCGGATTTTTTTTTAGTTTAGGAATAATGAAATCATAAAAATCTATCGCCCGAATCATTTTGTATTGATAATTTTCAAGTTTCAAGAGTTCGCTAAAATCCTGAGTTCCGTGAAACCAGAATTTATCCCAACGCCGAAAAACTATTTCCTCAAACGCCGAATTTTCCTTTTCCCAAAAACACCAAGTATGATCGTTCTTATTTTTCTCATCGCGGTCAATAATAAGAATTTTCTTATTATTCAATATCGCACTTTCATTCAAATAAAACGCTAGCGAAAGCCCTGACATTCCGCCGCCTGCAAATATGTAGTTGAAAGTGTTTTCCTGCACGATGTAAAGTTTGGCAAAATCGTTCAACTATTTCAAAGCCTTTATGTTATCTTATTTTCATTATGAAAAATTTACTTTTTGTTTTTACGTTGATCTTACTGTCCGCCGTTATATCTTTTGCTCAAACGAATAAAAAAAATATGAAGATCGAAAACGCCGTCAAAGAAGTTTTGAACGTCCAAACCGACGCGTGGAATAAATGCGACATCGAAGGTTTTATGCAAGGTTATTGGAAATCCGAAGAACTGAGTTTTACTTCGGGCAACAACAATACACGCGGTTGGCAAGCGACTTTTGATAATTATAAAAGAGGCTATTCGGACTGCGACAAAATGGGCAAACTTTCGTTTTCCGAATTAGACATAACCGTTTTGAGCAAAGATTCGGCAATGGTTCGCGGACGTTTTTTGCTCGAACGCAAAGAAGATAAACCGACCGGATTATTCACGTTGATATTTCGTAAATTCAAAGACGGTTGGAAGATAATTCACGATCATACTTCAGTTTAAGTTTTTCTAAGTCGGGAACGCAGGCTTCCCAGCCTGCCCGTTTGCCGCGACAGCGTGCAAACGGCTTAATGTCCATTTCTCAACTGATTATTTTTTTTTCACAATTGGAAGTTTAGACGCAACTTTTTTTATTCTACGTAATCAGTTTGCCTCGCTTCGCTGGCAAACTGGCAGGCTTCCCAGCCTGCGTTCCCGACAAATACAACCGATTTTCAAATTCGACGCATCAAATTGCTGAACTCAATACGAAAACATAAATCTGTCGGGAATTTGATATGAAAAATAAACTTTCACCTTGCTTGCTCGTAATCTTTTCAATTTGGATAAGTCTTTTTGCACCTTTTATTTCTGCTCAAAATTCCAATGTAAAAGGTTTGCAATTTAAGATCAGCCAAGCCAATAGAAATTCCGAAATTCCAAAAACAAAACCGCCTTTGCAAGTTGAAGATTTGAGCAAAGCGGAAGCCGATGAGATTCTCCGTCGTCTGCCTCCGATGCCCGTTGACACAGAAGAAACGGCAGATTTTAACTTGCGTGGTGATAGCTTGAAACCGCCGAAAACGGGCGAGATAATTCCGCTGAAATTCTCAGATAATAAAACAAAAAAAGTTCCCGATCCGCCGAAAACCACAACAGAAAATTTAAGAGTTGATCGTTTTTCTCCGTCGGGCGATGCTTCGCTTGTAACCGATCTGAGCATTACATTTTCGCAACCGATGGTTGCCGTTACATCACAAACTTTAGCAAGCGAAAATGTTCCTGTAAAAATCAAGCCCGAAGTTAAAGGAAAATGGCGTTGGCTTGGAACGAACACTTTAATTCTCGATGCTGAAACACGCTTTTCGATGGCGACGAAATTTACTGTAACAGTTCCGAAAGGCACAAAATCCGCGATTGGCGGAACTTTGCAAAAAGATGTTTCGTGGACTTTTACAACTCCGTCGCCAATGGTCGAAATATTTACCCCCAACGCCAAAAATAATGATATTTCTCCCGAACAGACGATAATCGCAGCAAAATTTAATCAGGAAATTAACGAAGCCGAAGTTATCAAACATATCAAGGTTTTCGCCAACGGCAAGGAGTTTCCGATTCGTTCGGTTACAAGTGAAGTTACGGAAAATTATACGGTCTATTGGGAATTGGGAAAACCCATAGAACCGAAAATCTGGCTGGCGTTTCGCACGGTTGAATTGTTGCCGAAAAAGGCGGAAGTAAAAGTTGTTTTTGAAAAAGGTTTACCGTCTGCCGAAGGAACTTTAAAGAGCGAAAATGAACAAGCTTTTACATTCAAAACTCTGACTCCTTTCGGTGTTCGTGAATTGATTTGCGGATACAAACGCGTTCCCGAAATTTGCCAACCGTCGGATGATTTTGAAATACGTCTTAACCGTTCGCGTTATCCAGACAAACTGGATAAATCACTTATAACAATTGAACCGGCGATAAAAGATGTTGTCATAGATACCGATGGAAGCAACGGCATTATTTATATTCGCGGCAGAAAAAAACCGAACACGACTTATAACATAACGATTTCCGGCAAGATGATTGATTATTACAAACAGCCGCTCGGCGAAGATGTTACGTCGGTTTTCAAAGTCGGCACGGAACAACCGCAATTTATCGGCGACGGCGAAGATTTTGTAACACTTGATCCGAACGGAAAACCGGAATACTCGATCTACACAAGAAATCACGAAAGTTTTAAGGTCAGACTCTATTCTGTTACGACCGATGATTACGTAAAATTTCGCAATATGATGCACGAATTTACCAACTCCCGACAAGTTGCTCCAACTCCCGATTTCGGTAAATTGATTTACAATAAAACGATTAAAGTAGAAGCCGCCACCGATGCTTATGATGAAACACGAATTGATTTGAAAGACGCTTTACCAAACAAGTTCGGACACGCTTTGTTGATCGCCGAACCGTCCGTTAAATTCAAAAAATATGATCGTCAAAATCTTCCGCTCGTAACTTGGATTCAATCAACAAATATCGGTATAGATGCTTTTATTGATTATGAAAAACTCGTCGCTTTTACCACCGATCTGAAAACTGCGAAACCTTTGACAAACATTGAGATATTGCTTAGTCACCACGGATATAATGTTTTGAATTCAGTCACGGATGAAACGGGAATCGCCAAATTTGAATTGATTGACGCATCGGGACGCGGATTTTTGTTGGCAAAAAATGGCGTTGATTCGGCGATCTTGAGTGAAAATCAACCTTTTGCAAATCTTGTTACAAGTTGGCGAAAATTCGGTCCTTATGAATCTTTGCGTTGGTTTATTTTTGATGATCGCAAGATGTATCGCCCGAATGAAGAAGTTTCCGTCAAAGGTTACATACGTAAAGTTACGGGCGGAAAATTCACGGACATTGCCGAACTCGGCGACAAAGTTAAAAGCGTAAAATATATTTGGAAAGACCCGCGTGGCAACGAAATTTCTAAAGGAACGGCAGATTTAAATGCTTTTGGGGCGTTCGATCTTAAATTGAATTTGCCGAAAAATATAAATCTCGGTAATCAACGTCTGGAATTTTGGACGGGAAAACCTTCAAATTACCCCGAATTTCAACACACATTTCAAGTGCAGGAATTTCGTCGCCCCGAGTTTGAAGTTATAACAAAAGCGGAAACTGTTGCACCGTATTTTGTCGGCGAAACTGCGACGATTTCTGCTGTTGCGAAATATTATACGGGCGGATTTTTGAAAAATGCCGAAGCAAAATGGAATGTCAGTTCACGTTTGACAACTTATACGCCGCCGAATCGTGATGATTTTATATTCGGAACATTTATTCCATGGTGGAAAGAATTTCGCGTAAGTTACGGACAGCCATTTTCGCAAAATCTCGTTGGAACAACCGATGAAAACGGCGATCATCGCATCAATCTCGAATTAATATCGGCAAATCCCGCACGACCTTACACTGTTCAGGCACAAGCCGAAGTTATGGATGTTAATCGCCAAACCATCGCTTCAAAAACAACTCTGCTCGTTCATCCTTCGACACTTTACGTCGGAATTCGCACACCGAAAACTTTTGTCAAACCGAAAGAAAAATTAAAGATCGAAACGATCACAACCGATATTGACGGCAAAGCAGTTGCAAATAAAACGGTTTCAATTGTCGCTGAATTGTATGACTGGAAAACAGCTGGAAGTAATTGGCAAAAAGTTTTAATTGATACACAAACTTGCCAAATTACTTCAACCGAAACTGTCGCTTCGTGCGAAATCCTTGCCAAACAAGGCGGAACTTTTACGATCAAAGCAAGCGTTTTAGATGAACGTGAGCGAAAAAATGAAAGCGAATTGACCATCTGGGTTGCGGGCGGAAGTTACGAAGTTTCCGACAAAATTGATGCGGAAAATGTCGAATTAATTCCCGATAAAAAAGATTATTTGCCAAATGACACGGCGGAAATCCTTGTCAACGCACCGTTTTTTCCGGCGGAAGGTGTGATGACTTTGGAGCGAAACGGCATTGTCAAAACCGAGCGTTTTACTATGAACGAAAACTCGACAGTTTTGAAAATTCCGCTTGAAGAACGATATTTGCCGAATGTTCACATCAAGGTTGATATTGTCGGCACAAAGCAAAGAAAACTCTATGAAGACGAACGCGACGCAAAAGTGCCAAAGCGTCCGGCGTTTGCGAGCGGCAAAGTAAATCTGAACATTTCAACGGCAACACGAAACTTAAATGTAACGGCTGAACCGATCGAAAAAACGCTCGAACCGGGTGGCGAAACAAAAATAAATCTTGATGTAAAAGATTCAAACGGAAATGCCGTCGCAAATTCGGAAGTTGCCGTTGTCGCCGTTGATGAAGGAGTTTTGGCTCTGGCAGATTACAAGATTTCCAATCCGCTCGAATCATTTTATACGCAAATTGCGGGAGCAGTTACAAATTATCATTCGCGTGACAATATTGTGCTTTCTTATCCTGATGATATTGGCGTTGGCTTCGGAAGTGGAAGTGGAAGTGGTGATGGAAGCGGAAGTGGTGAATCAGATAAAAAAAGTCGTTACACAAATTGGAACAAATCCGACGTTTCATACATAACTTTAGATAGCGTTGAGAACTTACCCAACTCACCTGACCAGATAAAAATCCGCAAAAATTTCGATGCATTGGCGATATTTTCGCCGTCGGTTGTTACGGATGAGAACGGCAAGGCGACGGTTGATCTGAAATTGCCCGACAATCTGACACGCTATCGGATCACGGCGGTTGCGGTTACAAAATCGAAACAATTCGGCAAAGGCGAATCAAATGTTACGGCAAAAACTCCTCTACAAATTCGCCCGTCCGCACCTCGTTTTATGAATTATGGCGACAAGGCTGAACTTCCCATAGTTCTGCAAAATATGACCGATTCGCCGATGACCGTCAGTGTTGCAATGCGTTCACAAAACGCAACACTACCAAATAGCAACGGCAAAAAAATTACTGTTCCGGCAAACGAACGGGCAGAAATTCTTTTTCCGATCTCAACCGAAAAAGCAGGAACCGCACGTTTTCAGATCGGTGCAATTTCAGGAGATTTTACCGATGCTTCCGAGTTTACTTTTCCCGTTTATACGCCCGCAACAACCGAAAGTTTTGCGACTTACGGCACGACCGAAAAAAACGGAGCAATCGTTCAAACGATCAACGCACCGAAGAATGTTTTTGCAGACTACGGCGGTTTGGAAGTTACGACAAGTTCGACACAATTGCAGGAATTGACCGATGCGTTTATTTATCTGCAACATTATCCGTTTGAATGTTCCGAACAAATCTCTTCGCGTGTGCTTTCGGTCGCGGCTTTGCGTGATGTTCTGTCGGCTTTTGACGCGAAGGATATGCCAACATCGAAAGAGATCGAAGCAAATATGAAGTTGGACATTGAGCGTCTGCAAACGCTTCAACATTATGACGGTGGTTGGAGTTTTTGGCGAAATACCGACGAAAGTGTTCCGTTCGTTTCGGCTCACGTTGCTCACGCAATTGCCCGTGCAAAAGCAAAAGGTTACGAAGTATCAAATCAAACAATTTCAAAAGCATTAAATTATTTACAAAATATCGAATCGAAATATCCGAAAGAATATTCCGAAGAATCACGTTGGGCAATCTCGGCTTATGCACTTTATGCACGAAACCTGCTCGGCGATAAAGATACGGCAAAGGCGAAAAAACTTATTCAAGATGTTGGCTTGGAAAAACTCTCGCTCGAAACAGACGGTTGGCTTTTGTCGGTTTTGGCGGATGATAAAAATAAAAATTCGGTAAATGAAGTTGAAGCGATTAAACAACATTTGCTCAATCGTGTTACGGAAACAGCCGGAAATGCACATTTTGTAACGAGCTATAAAGACGGCGAATATGTTTTGCTGAGTTCGGAAAGACGTGCGGACAGCGTGATTCTTGAAGCACTTTTGAAAGTCCAAAGTCCTGAGTCCAATGTCCAAAGTCTTGAAACTTTAATTCCGAAAATTGTGCGTGGTTTGTTGGCTCATCGCGTTAAAGGACGTTGGAGCAATACGCAGGAAAATGCGTTTATTTTGTTGGCACTTGATAAGTATTTTCAAACTTATGAGAAAACCACACCGAATTTTGTGGCGAATATCTGGCTTGGAAAATCCTTTGCGGGTGAACAGAAATTTGTCGGGCGTTCGATTGATTCAAATTTGATAAATGTGCCGATGAATTATTTGCAAACGCAGAAGGAAACGCAAAACCTAATTTTGGATAAACAAGGCGAAGGAAGGCTTTATTATCGAGTCGGTATGAAATACGCTCCGAAAAATCTGAATTTGAAATCTGCGGATTATGGTTTTGAAGTTTCTCGAACTTACGAAGGACTTGATAATCCCAGCGATGTTAAGAAAAATTCTAATGGAAGTTGGACAATAAAATCCGGCTCGCGTATTCGTGTGAATATTCAAATGGTCGCACCGACAAGGCGTTATCACGTTGCTTTGGTTGATAAACTGCCCGCCGGAATAGAGATAATAAATTTGGCGTTGGCAACTTCCGGCAATTATAGAAATTACCTGTCGCTGTTCAATATACAAGATTCTTCAAAACAAATCAGCAATTACCAGTTTGAACACCAGAATCTGCGTGATGATCGTGCCGAAGCATTCGCGACATTGCTCAAAGAAGGAGTTTGGATTTATTCATATATGGGACGTGCCACAACGTCGGGAATTTTTGTCGTTCCGCCCGCTAAAGCCGAAGAAATGTATTCGCCCGAAACTTTCGGCAGAAGCAAAACGGATATTGTCATAGTTGAATAAAGTTGAGGAAGCTAAAGCGTCTTGATGACATTACAAAGATTATTCTGACGGTTTGTAAAATTAAATTGCTATAATCAATTCATCTTACTTTTTGATCAGACAATTATTTATGAACAAACCTGAAACTGCGGCTGACCGCAAAGCCGAAAATGACAAACCCGAATTAACTGCGGAAGAAGAAAAACAAGTCAAAGAACGCAGTACACCGCGAGCGGCTGTCGTTTATGAAGCCGTTCGTGAAGAAGGCGAATTCGAGATGAGCCGAACGTTTTCTTCACTTGCATGGTCGGGACTTGCGGCGGGACTTTCGATGGGTTTTTCGCTCGTTGCCGAAGGGCTTTTGCGAAGTCATTTACCTGAATCTGATTGGCGACCGCTTATTTCTAAATTTGGTTACAGTGCCGGATTTTTGATCGTTATCTTAGGTCGTCAGCAACTTTTCACAGAAAACACTCTGACGGTGATCCTACCTCTGCTTCTACGGAAAAATGTGGAAACTTTTAAATGCGTTCTGCGTTTGTGGTCAATAGTTTTTCTCACAAACATCATTGGTGCATTTATTTTCGCATGGGTGATTTCTCACACGGAAATCTTCAAACCGGAAGTTTTGCAAACATTTACAGACATAGGGCGAGAGGCTTTAGAAGGAAATTGGTCAACAATTTTTCTGCGGGCGATTTTTGCAGGTTGGCTAATAGCCTTGATGGTTTGGTTGCTTCCCGCCGCAGAAACTGCTCGTGTTTGGATAATTATTATAATGACTTATCTCGTCGCACTCGGCGGTTATGCACATATTATTGCTGGTTCGGTCGAAGGCTTTTTCGCTGTTTTTATGGGAGCGGCAGGTTGGTCTGAATTTTTTATTGATTGGATGTTGCCGACACTTTTAGGAAATATTGTCGGCGGAGTTTCGCTCGTTGCTGTTTTGGCACATGCTCAAGTTGTAAATGAATCGGGTGATGAAAAAGTGAAAAAGTGAAAATTTGTTAATTGATAACATTTCTTGTTCTGCCAAAATAGATTTTGTTTTATTTCATTTTCAGCAATTTGCTGACAAAAATTCTCTAAACCTTTTTCACTTTTCTACTTTGGAATGCTAGTTGCTTGACTTATCTATTGGAGGTTTATTTTTTAGCTCAATTATAGATATAGAATTAAATAATAAATTAATAGATAAATTATGAATAATACAAGACAAGAAGCAATAGATAAACTAAGAGAATTGATACAAGATATTGAAACTGCAATGCTTACAACGATTGACAACGGAGTTTTGCGGTCGCGTCCAATGCAGACAATGGAGATGGATTTTGATGGTGATTTGTGGTTTTTCACGAATTCTTTAACTCATAAAGTTTCAGAAATTATGAAAGATAATCGTGTCAATGTTTCATACGCTTCGCCCGATAATAATACATTTATTTCGATTTCGGGAATGGCGGAATTTTCTACCGATCAGGATAAAATTGCAACACTTTGGGATCCATTACAAAAAGCATGGTTTCCCGATGGGATCGAAGATTCGAACCTGATCTTGTTGAAAGTTAAAGTTGAACAAGCTGAATATTGGAACACAGCTTCAAATACGTTTACGCAAATAGCCGGTTTCTTAAAAGCAGTCGCAACCGGAGAAGCCGCAGAAGGCGGCGAGAATGAAAAGATTCTTTTGTAAAATTCAAAGCAGAGCGTAAATTTTATATGGATGACACATGCAATACTTGTCATCCATTTTTTTTATGATTGGACGGAACAATGCCAAAGTTTTATCGTAAAAAAAGATGTTATGAAAATTACATCAAGTTTTTTATTTTTATTACTGTTGGCGATCTGTTGTTTTGCACAAGAAAAAACACAAACATCTGCCCAAACTATAAAGGTCGAAGCCGATTCGACCAAAGGTTTTTCTTATCCGTATTATTTGTTTATTCCCGCTAGTTTTTATGAAAGCGATTCAAATAATAAAACCCAAACAATTCTCGTTGCTCCAAATAATACCGGAAAAATAAGTGACGATCTTGAAATTCACGAACAAAATGTAAAAAGCAAAATGATGCAAGCCGCATATATTTTCAACAAGTTAAACGTCGCAGTTTTAATGCCTGTTTTTCCGCGTCCCGAAACTGATTGGAAAATTTACACACACGCACTCGACCGAGATTCTTTAATTACAGACAAAAAAGAATACAAACGATTTGATCTGCAACTTGTAGCAATGATTGACCACGCACGCGAGAAACTTGAAAAAGAGAAGATCAAGACCGATAAAAAAGTTTTTATATACGGATTTTCGGCTTCGGGAATGTTCGCAAATCGCTTCACATTTTTGCATCCCGAAAGAGTAAAAGCCGCTTGCATAGGTTCGCCCGGCGGTTGGGCAATTGCTCCGTTTGAATCTTATAATAAGAAAACTTTGCCGTATCCGATCGGAGTTGGAGATTTTAAGGAAGTTTCGGGAGAGAAATTTGACTTAAAAGAATTACAAAAAGTCCCGCTTTTTATATATCTCGGCGATAAAGATGAAAATGATTCGCTGGTTTTTAGAGACAGTTACGAAGAAGCGGACGAAAAATTAGTTTTTGAACTTTTTGGGAAAACGCCTGTTTCGCGTTGGGAGATCAGCAAAAAATTATATTCGGACAAAAAACTTAATGCGACATTTAAACTCTATCCTGATGTCGCACACACAAATTCAAAAGAAATGCTTGCGGATATATTTTCATTTTTTGAAAAGCATAAAAACTAAGCGGGTAGGGACAAGTTATCAGGGACAAGGGACGAGAGAAAGTCATATATTCTCTCGAAAATTTAAAGGTTTAATAGAAATGAATAAATTTTATTAAACCTGATTACTTTTTCTAACCCGCTTAAATGCTTATCATTTTGCCCGTTTCGTCAGATTTTCTCGCTGCATCCAAAACTTTTTGAATCTTCAATCCGTCCGCAAAAGTTGCGGCGTTCGGAACTTGGGTTTTCCCTTCCTTCAAAGTTGAAACTATTTCTTTTGCAAAATTCATAAAACCGCGTGACCAACCGCT
>JBGTHN010000030.1:0-14947 GCA_041746235.1 Pyrinomonadaceae bacterium
CAAACCATCGAGTTGTTTTGGATTTAAGATGTTTTGAAACAATTCATAATAATTATCAATTGTTACCAGATTACCCTTCGATACATCACCCAGATCAGGTCGCGTCGTTAAAAAGATCGGTGCTGGAAATTCCGGCAAAAATTGATCGGGCAGATCGAAATCCAGATCAAATCTGGTCAGATCACGTTGCTCCTGTTTCTTAATTTCATCAATATGAAACTTCGGAAAAACCATTCCTCCTTCCGGATGATTCGGATGCGGCAGAGGCAGAAATCCTTTTGGAAATATGCCCTGCTCACGAATCTCTTCCGGCGACATTTCAGCAAGTTTTTCCCAGGTCATTCCTGCCGGAAGTTTCACCCGGACACCTTCCTGAACTGCTTTCCCGTTCGACATTTTTACGCCATTTGCGACGCGATCGCTCAAATCATAACGGGCATTAAGCAGATCCGCCTGCCGTTTCATGATCGCCGCTTTCGCCGCCTTCATCTTTGCCATTGTTGCGGAGAATTCATCCGACCTATCGCTTTGAGCCTGAGTTCGTATATCTCCAAAATTGGAAAACACGAATGTGCCACCTGCCAATAAGACGAACGCGAAAATGACTGTTAATTTAATTTTCGTTATCGTAATGTCGTAAAATTTATTACGTTTTTCTTTCATACATTTACCTCCTTTAGTCTAAAATTTAGAAAATTAGAACTGCAATAAAACCTCTCTAATTTTCATTTTTCTCATTTCGGATTTGCTCTCTCATTTGCAGTTGCTCTTCGAGTTCTTTTGAATTTCTAATGGTCGTTATCATCTGTTTCATTTTCCTTTTCCGCCTGCTTTTCAGGATTTACCGTTTGAGCGGAATCGGCACGAATTTCCGTGTGGCGAATTTTTCCGCCTAGATTTGCTGTATATAAAATTGATCCGGCGGCAATAAGTGAACTAAGCGATGTGATGAGCAGAAATTTCTTGCCAAACGAACGCCCAAAAAAGATCAAATTCAAAAGTGCCAAAACTCCCGTTATTTCCATTAAGATTAGCGAGTAATAACCCCAATCTTCGTGTGGATCAATAAATGCTTCGGATACGCCCGCGAGATTTTCAACAACTTCTTCAGCAGGTTCCCCCGTCAGATAAACCGGAATGGTTACTAATGCCGCCAAAACGAACACGCCAAGAGAAACTTTCTTTATCTCATCGTTGTTTCTTATAAATCCGTAAATCAAAAGCAAAATTCCGAAACCGATTCCGAGAACCGGCATGTGATTTAGTATCAAGTGTATGTGTGCATAATTCATTTGTTTTTCTCCTTACAATTCAAATAGATTCAATTGCCCGACGCAATTTTTCATTAACTGTTTCAGCAGTTGATTCAAGGTTTGAGTTTTCAGCGACCGAGAGCATTTTCTTTGCATCAATTGCTGCCACGACCGAACCGCCGTTCGATTCATAAACCACGACATTGCACGGTAGAAGCAACCCAATATCCAAATCTTCCTGCAAAGCTAAATGAGCCAGCGAGGGATTACACGCTCCCAAGATCACATAATTGCGAAAATCTATATTGAGTTTTTCCCTTAATTTTTCCTTCATATTGATCTCGGTCAATACTCCAAACCCTTCTTTTTTCAGTGCATCGCGTGTTCGTTCAAGAGTTTCGCTAAAAGAAGATTCGAGTTCGCGGCGATAACCGTATGGATGAGAGTCGAAATTTATTTGGTTAACTTCGTGCATTCCTTCAATGATCCAATTGCCGAAATATGTTAGCCGATGTCCACCGTTTGAATACAAAATTTCCTTGACCTTTTGTTTTTCACCATCACCATGAGCGGCTACGATCAAAAGCATATTTCCGTCTTTTAATTCCTGTTCGTATCTGTCCAAATATCTTCCTTCACTTCCTAAATGCTGGAGAGATCTCACAATTCTGCCCCACCAACCGCTTTCTTCGCCGCTAAAATCTATTTGTCCGGAATTGCATATAACTTCAATATCCTTTTCATGAACACCTTTAACTTTCAGATCATCAATCGTTTCTTTGACGTTTTCGGGTTTATTAAAAACACCTAATACCTTATGTGCCGGATATGTGTAAAATTTCTTTTCTATCGCTTGCGGTAAACAAACTTCCATTTCTGCTTTCATATATTTATCTCCAAATTAATAAAGATTATGGGTGGAAGCGTTTTAAATACTTCCTTGTAAAACCAACATTTTCTTAAATACAAAAAATCATAATCAAAAAAATTATGAATATGACCAAAAATAAATTGTGATAGTTTGTTAAGTTAAAATCATCCATTTTTGTTATCCTCTGATTCCATTCACCAATTAAAAATGCAATGACTGTGCCGTAGAATGAGTAATTTTTTTTAGCAGTTAGAATGCAGGTGTTTACGCAATTGGGATTGATTTGTAGAGAAAATTTAGACGAAAAAAACCACACAAAAGTGCGAAAACATTCGCACTTTTGTGTGGTTTAATGAGTTTGGACTTCTCGATTCTAACTGCCGATACCTGACATTTATTGTGTCTGCAACCACAACTGGTTAAAACAAAATCTTTTTTGCATCATTTGCTGTAACGATCTCCGAATTCTGCTCCGGGACAACCACACAGTTAATGTTGGCATTCGGCTTTTTAGTTCAATTCTGTTTTGATATTTTTTAAAACTAATCAGAGTTATGAAAATCCATTTAAGTGCGATTTCACATTCCGCTGTGTTGACAACTTTTAAATGCCAAGCCTTCACAATTTTTCACGTTGAACAGATTTTTTCCTGATATTTTCGGTATCTTTTGATTTACCAAGAATGATTTCAATTTTATGTTCTTCCATATCATCAACTAGAGAGATTTTGTTTTCAGTAAGAAAGTTTCCATCCAAGTTAACGCTTGCTATTCCGTTGCAAACTCCATCAGGATTACAAACTTTTATGTGATATTTTGTTTTTTTATACCAATATGTAATTTCAAATTCTTGCCAATCGCTTGGAATGCAAGGCTCGATCAACAAAAAATCACCTCTTTTTTTAAATCCCAAAATGTATTCAATGATGGCTTGATACATCCAGCCCGCCGCTCCGGTATACCAAGTCCAACCGCCGCGTCCTGTGTGTTGGGGATGGCTGTAAACATCTGCCGCAATTGAGTAAGGCTCAGTTTTATAATTTTCTAAATCTGCTTTTGATAGAGTGCGATTTATCGGGTTTAGCATCGAAAAAAGTTCGCTTGCATTATCTCCGTCTCCAAGCAAAGCTTCAGCGATAATTACCCAGGCGGCGGCGTGTGTGTATTGCCCGCCGTTTTCCCTGATTCCGGGTGGATATGATTTGATATAACCGGGTTCTAGAGTTCCTGTATCGAACGGCGGACTCAGAAGCAGTGCCAGTTTTTGGTCTTTATCGATCAAATGATCTTCTACAAATTGCATTGCTTGATGTGAGCGTTTCTCATTTCCGAATCCCGAAATAATGCTCCAACTTTGAGAAAGTGAATCAATTCGACATTCGTCATTATTATTAGAGCCAAGCGGAGTTCCATCATCAAAAAATGCTCGCAAATACCAATCTCCGTCCCACGCTGTGGCTTCAATATTCTTTCGCAAGAGTTCAGCGTGATTTCGATATTTCCCCCCCCGCTCAAGATCGTTTTGCCTGTCGCAAATTTCGGCAAAGTCATGTAAGTTTTTTGCCAGAAACCAGCCCATCCAAACGCTTTCGCCTTTGCCTTCATCACCGATGCTGTTCATTCCGTCATTCCAATCACCAGCACCGATCAACGGTAAACCGTGAACCCCAATCTGCAAACTTTTCTCGATCGCCCGAATGCAATGGTCATAAATGCTAGCAGTTTCCGTTGTTTTTATAACGGTTTGCAAATAAACTTCCATCTCATCCTCTGCAAGAAGCGGAGCATCAATAAATGAAATTTCCTCTGTTAGAATGCTGGTATCATTTGTAATTTCAACATAAAAACAAACGACAAAAACGAGCCACAGCAGGTCGTCGGAAAATTTAGTACGTGTGCCTTTGCCCGAAGGCTCGTGCCACCAATGCTGAACGTCGCCTTCTTTGAATTGTCGGGACGCGGCAAGTAAAATTTGCTTTCTTGTCAGATCGGGACGTGAGTAGATCAATGCCATTGAATCCTGCAATTGATCGCGAAAACCGTATGCTCCGCTTGATTGATAGAGCGATGTTCTAGCCCAAAAACGACACGCCAGAGTTTGATAAATAAGCGGACGATTAACTAGCTGATTCAAGGATTGGTCGGGAGTTCTAACAGTGATCGTGTTTACAATTCCATCCCAAAATTGATTGAGTCGTTCAAATTCATATTCAACCGAATATATCGAACTGAATTTTTCAACGACATGCCGAACATTTTCCAGATTACTATCTTCACCCAGCAAAAATATGAATTCTTTTATTTCTCCCGGTTCAGTTTCAAAAGAAGTTTGCAGAGCGGCACAAGGATCAAAACCCGCTCCGCTCGTGCCGGAAAGTTTTTTTCTCAGCATTGCATTTGGACGCGAAAGATTTCCGTTTCGCCCGATAAATTCCTGACGATCACAAGTCCATTTACGGGTTTTAGCATTCGTTGCTGCATACATAATCCGTTCGGAAAACTCTTCGTTGTAAGGATTTCGAGCTAAGATCGCCCCCGTAACCGAATCAATTTCCGTTTGAATAAACGGTGCAGATTGGGAACGATTCACGCCCAAAACGAGTTCATTAAAATATGTGACTGAAAGTTTCCGTTTGTCTTCCGTTAAATTTGTAAGTCTTAAAACAGAGATTTTTACTTTTTCATCGATTGGAGCAAAAACCATTAATTCCTGCTTTATTCCATGGCTTGTGTGTTCAAATATCGTGTAACCGCTTCCGTGTCTGATGGTGTAAGGAGAATCCTCTCGAACCGGTAAAGCCGTCGGAGTCCAAAAACTACCCGTTTCTTCGTCTCGCAAATAGATGCATTCGGTCGGTTCGTTGCTGACAGCATCATTTGACCAAACAGTTAAACGATTTTCACGACTGTTTTCCGACCACGTAACTCCCGATCCGGTTTCGCTTGTCAAAAAACCAAAGCCACTTTCATTGGCGATAACATTTGACCAGGGAGCCGGTGTCATTTTCTCTTTATCAAGCCGGATCAGATATTCTTTGCCGTCTTTTGTAAATCCGCCGTATTCATTGGCAAAATTCAGTTCGCTTAAAAATTCTTTTTTTACCTCGTATTTTTGCGGAGCCTTGCTTGGAATGAACATCGGCGATAATTGGTCTTCTTTGGAACTGCGACGCAATTGTTCTTCAAGTGTTCCGCGTTCGGGAACATACGATACTTTTGCCGCCGTGTGAAGTAAAATGAGTTCGGTTTCGGACATAATATCTGCCCGCAAAAGATACAATCCACCCGATGTATCCATTTGAGTTTGTAAGCCGTCGGCACGAATTAACGCCTGCAGATCTTCGCCGAAAGTCTGGGCATAACTCGTTGCTTGTTCATTCAAGATCACGAGATCAAACCGAAAGTTTTTAAGCCGCAGATATTCGTGCGAACGAAGAACCTGCCGCACGCTGTAAGGCGTGTCTTTGCTTTGACTAACCCGCACGATCATTATCGGCAGATCACCGCTGATGCCGAATTTCCATAAATCTTTCTGCTTGCCCGTGTTAAGTTTTAAAACCTTTTCAGTCGGTCGCAGCAGCGGATTTGTGTAGGTTAGATGTCCCGCCAGATTTTGAAATAGATTGGCATCATCGGTTGAAATTCCAAGATGTCTGAGTTCGACCTGCGAGCGTGTCCAGGCGAGTTTCTCTTCACGATTGAAAGTTGTAATATCCTGATATTTTTCGGCAATAGTGACGGCTTGATCTCGTGAATCAGAAGAGATCGTGCTGAAAATTATTGTAACTGATTCATTTGCCGGAATCTCGACCTTTACCCGAAAACTAAAGATCGGATCAAGCGTTGCTCCGTCTGTTCCCGACAGATCATTATCCGCGATCAGCACATTTGGATTACGATTGGTTTTTCCTCGTCCCAAAAATTTTGCACGGTCGGTTTCAAAACTGATTTTTCCAACGGTTTTACCTTCGATTGCTATGGTGTGTGCCGCCCACAATTCCTCCACATTTTCAGAGCGATGCCGTCGATGAGCAAATAATGTATTGTTGGTATCCGAAATAGCTGTTTCAACAAATAAATTGCTGAATGCGGGATGGGCTTCATCGGCGGCTTGTTCGGTCAGAACGATCTCTGCATAACTTGTAACTTCGATTTCCCTTGTGCTGTCAAGTTCATTGGTCAAAGTTACACGCCTCAATTCGGCATCGTCTTCCGTTGCAACGATCACTTCCGTATGCGTTAAGATCCCGGCATCAATGCGGCGAAAGTCGGCTTTGTGTTCGGAAAAAATAACTTCGTAGTCTTCACTTTCACGAGCCGTCGGCTGAAAACCGCTTGACCAGATCGCTCCGCTTTTTGTGTCTTTGAAATAGATAAAACTTCCGTAATTGTCGCAAGTTGAATCTTCCCGCCAACGGGTTATCATTTTCCCATCTTTTTTTGTGAATCCGCTTCCCGCTGTCGTCAGCATTGTTGTAAATTTTCCGTTCGATAAATAACAAACTTGCGGCGGTTTTTGATCGGCGGTTGTAAAACGGCGTGGAACGGGAGCGATTAACGCCTGCGAACGGCGGCTTCCCGCCGGAACTTTGGCGGCTCTTGGAATCTCGGCTTCTTTTAGAAATTGCGGGACACGCTCCTGCAAAAGCAACTCGGCAGATTCAACCGTCGGCTCACGATGAAACCGTTCGATCATCGCATCTTCATTCAAGAAATTATCGATCGTTGTCAGGATCATTCCCTGATGATGCGACATATAGGATTGAATCCGAGCCGAATTCTGTCCGGCGGGAAGCCTCGACCTTGTATAATCAACCGCTTCAAAAAATCCGTAATGCGAAAACATTCCCTCTCTCGCCAAGCGAAATAGATTTTCCATCGATTCTTTCGGGAAAAACTGAATAGCCAGAGCGGTTGAGTAAGGCGATACGACAAGATCTTCACCGAGTCCTCGTTTTAATCCCAAACCCGGAACTCCGAACGGTCCGTATTGAAAATTAAGTTGCAGATCGCGGGCATTGTATGCTGATTCCGACACGCCCCAAGCTAAATTATGCTGCTTGCCATATTGAATCTGCCGACGGATTACGGCTCGATATGTTTCATCAAGGAGCGTATTCTCATAATTTCGCATAACGAGATTCGGCATCAGATATTCAAACATCGTTCCCGACCAAGAGATTAACGCCCGATTTCCGTTCAATCCGACCAATCCGCGACCCAATCGAAACCAGTGTTCCTGCTCAACATCTCCCGAAGCGATGGCGATAAAACTTGCCAGGCGTGCTTCAGAGGCAAAAAGATCATAAAAAGAATTATCTCTAACACTTTCGGTCGGACGATAACCGATAGTCAAAACTTTCCGCTCCGTGTCATACAAAAAAGCAAAATCCATCTCTTCTACCAAACGGCGGCAAAATCGGGCGATACTTTCCGCCCGTTGCTTAAAATTTTGCCCGGAATTTTTGAACTTATCTACTGTTTCCGGTGAATCATCAGTCAGATAAAAAGTTTGCAGATCTCTCTGATAATTCTTAACCAAATTGATCAGCGAAACCGTCCAAAACATCATTTCTTCCGATATTGATTCCTCTATAAAATCAATATTTTTGTTTATGATCGCTTCTATTTGTTTGAATAATCTGTTTAATTCTTCAAGAAATTTTTTCCACTCATCAGCGGTTTCCAGTTGGTCGTCATTTATTTTTTTATCGCATTCAGTAACTATAAACTCCAGTTTTTTAAACCAATCTGAATTACCTTTTTTTGACCTGATTTGAATAATTTCCTGTTTTAGACAATCAAGCGTATCGTTAAATCCGTTGATCGTTTTGTTATCGAGAAATGGAGCATCGGCGATTTCCCGGCAACCTTCAGCAACAGCCAAAAGATGCCCCGCAAGGTTTCCGCTGTCAACGGTTGAAATATATTGAGGAATAAGCGGTTCGAGAGATTTTGTGTCATACCAATTATAAAAATGTCCTTGAAAACGCTGAAGACGTTCAAGCGTTCCGCACGTCAGTTCGATCCGTTCGATAGTTTCGAGCGATCCTGTGTAACCGAAATCTCTGGCGGCTAAAGTTGAAAGCAGAAGCAAGCCGATATTGGTCGGTGATGTGCGGTGAGCGATCACCGGAAAAGGGTCTTGTTGAAAATTATCAGGTGGAAGCCAATGCTCGCTTTCGCCGACAAATTTCTCAAAATATCTCCAGGTACGGCGGGCAATAAGTTTGAGCCACATTATTTCGTCCGCAGTTAAAACATTTTTACCTTGTTCTTTTACTCTTGGTAAACTAAGGCGATTGGCAACAAATGGTGCAAACATCCACAAAATCAGAAACGGAAAAGCTATAAATAAAACCTTCGCATTCAAATAAAAAAGTCCTGCAAAGATCACCAAAGAAGCAAACGGTGAGAAAAACATAAACGAGTAATAATGAAGCAAAGTCCTTTGTCGGTTTAGCCGGTCGCTTTGTGCCGCCGTTACCCATTCCAATAATTTTTTGCCCGAAATAAATTTACGATAGGTGAAACGAACGATCGCGTCCGCCATCATATATGCTTCGTGGAGCAGAAATGTCAGCCGAAAAAATGCCTGTGTCAGACTTGTTTTGACATCGCTTCGCAGATTTTGCAGATAAAAAGAAAACTTGACTTCGTTTTGATTATCAATCGCCGCCACCGAACTTGCAGCAATATGCAGATAGATCGGTGCGGTCAAAACGATCAAAAGAAACAGCGTGATAAAAACTGCTAAATTTGACAGAAAAAACCACGCCGCCAAAAGCCACAAAATTATCGTTGGAGCAAGCAGACTTCGACGCAGATTATCTAGAATTTTCCAGCGGGCAAAAACCGGAAGACTGTTCTTAATAATTGTCCCGTCAGCATCGGGGACTAACGGTAAGATCCAACGTGCTATCTGCCAATCGCCTCGTGTCCAACGGTGCATACGCTTGATATATGTTTCATAATTAGAAGGATAATCGTCATATAAAATCGAGTTCGTAACGAGTGCAACACGGGCATAAAGACCTTCAAAAAGATCGTGGCTTAACAGCTTATTTTCTGGAATTCGCTTATCAAGTGCGGCTTCAAAAGCGTCAACATCATACAAACCCTTCCCGACATAACTCCCTTCGTCGAATAGATCCTGATAAACATCGGAAACTGCGGTCGTATATGGATCAAAACCTTTGCAAGCCGAAAATATTTCGGCAAATTTCGAACTCTGCGAATTTGTAAGACCGATCTCAATACGCGGTTGCAAAATCCCGTAACCATTTTCAACTCTTCCCGTTTTTCCATTAATAACCGGACGATTAAGCGGATGCTCGATAGTGCCAATAAGCCGGCGGGCGGCATCACGAGGCAATTGAGTATCCGCATCGAGGGTGATTATATAACGAATTTTTTTGAGAAAATCGTAATCGAGGTTTTCGGTTTTATCAAAAGTTGTATCGTATTTTTCTCGAATGAGTTGATTAAATTCGTGTAGATTTCCCCGCTTGCGTTCACGGCAGATCCATTTATTTTCGCCTTCGTTCCAAACACGCTGCCGACTAAAAAACATAAATCGTGCATTAGATTCGGTAGTCGGGTGTTTTTCATTCAATCCATCAATACAATCGCGTGCCGCTTTTCGCAAATTAATATCAAGTGGTAAAGTTTCGCTATCCGCATCGGGCAGATCACCGAGGAGAGCAAAATATATTTGTTCATCGCGGTTTGCCAGATGAAAAACTTCCAAATTTCCGCACAAATTTTCGATGGTTTTTTTATCGGTCAGAAGAGTCGGGATAACGACCAGAGTTCTCGCTTTCGGCGGAATACTTTTGCTGAAATCCATTTTCGGCAGAGGCTTCGGTTTAAACTCTTCATTGATAAGTTTATTGATAAAAGTGATCGCCAGTTCGCTTTCGGGAATGATCGCTAAAAGTCCCATCAAAATGCGTTTTTCCAATGAAAGTTCGGGGAAAATAACAAATGTTGAAGTAAATAAAAAAGTTAGAGTAGAGATCGCCGAAAGATAAAAAAAAGTTGGATGGCGTTTGATAATTCGTTTGATCTTTTCAGAGAATTTTAGAGCATAATCAAATTGGTTCTCAATTTCGATCAAACCGTTTTCCGTATATAAATAATACCCGACGTGAGATTTGCGTGAATCATTCTTATTCTCATTCGAAAATTTGACCGCACAATTTGCGACCTCGATCTCACCGGCTTCACTTCGTTTAGCTATCTTTTCAAGATTATTTCGATAGAGATTGCGGGTTGCAAAATCCATCAATTTATAATCACCTGACGGGTCTTTTTTCAAGATCTTGTCAATTAGGCTGACGCTCTCAAAAAACTCCCGCCAATCCAGCGTTGAAAGCAGACGCATACTCGTAATAATATTGGCGACCGAAACTTGTGCTGCGGCTTGGCGAATATGTTCCCGATGTGCCAGATGCTCGGTTGTTTCGCCTTCGTTTCGCAGACGATTCTCCAGTTTATCCAACGCAAAATTCAATGTCTCTTCGCCGCTACCACGCAAACGGGTTGATAAACGCACCAGAAAAGCATCGGAGAATTTCTCGGTAATTCGTCCATCATCAAAGGTTTTTGATAATAGTTCAAAAGATCCAACGGAAAAATCTCGGTTGGAACTATTTACTAATTCATCGGCAAATTTGTCCGCCTTTTCGCGGTCTTCCGAGGCTGTGAGCGTAATGGTTGCAAATCGCTTCAAATTTTCGATCAAAGCAAGTCTTAACGAAATCGGAAAAGCCCATAATTCTCCGATCGTCAGAGGTTTAATTTTTTGATAAGAATCAATAAAAGCCTTTAATACAGGCATTTCCAGACGGTTGTCCGTATGAGAAATAATTTCAACAGCGAGATGATATATGCGTGGAAAATTTTTGTATTCGCCCGAATTTAGAACAGGCAGTTCTTTGTAAAATTTGCGTGGTAAATCCTGTTTGACCTCGCGGAATTGTTCCTCGACAATATGAAAATTATCAAGTAACCATTCTGCCGAAGGAGTCAGAATTGTGAAATTTTTCTCTTCATCGCCGAGTGCTTGATAAATATTTATCAGTGACCTTTTGTTGTTTTTTGCTGTTTTCAGCAGATCAACTGTTTCCCTGAAAACGGAAGTTATTTGGTGCGTTTGAGCTATATTTCGGGCGTGTTGCTCTAGCCGATCCGTTGTTAAAACTTCTGCTCTGATCGGCAATTCATCTTCAGGTTTCCAAGTATTTACAATTTTTTTGACACCCTTTTTGAATTTTGACATTTATTCTACCTGACTATTTCAACCGTGCAGTGAGAGCGAGCCGCAACCGCCGTCGAGACGCTTCCGAGCAAGTTATTCTCAACAAAATTCAAACCATTATTTGCACCGACAAATATGCAATCTGCTCCCCATTCGTCAGCCGCCCTTGTAATTATTTGTTTCGGGTTGCCCTCCTCGATTAGTTCCGATATTTTAAGTTCAGTTTTAGCGAGAATTTTTCTGACATCGTCAAAGTGCTGTTTGACCCATAGATCGTTCTCATCTTTACCTGCAATTGCAGAATCAATTTCCGGTGAATCTTTTGCCAGAACTAGACGAACTTCACTTCCCGCGAGCCACATACGGCTTGCCACCTCTCTGACTGCTTTAATTGCCGATCCGGTTCCGTCCAAACCGATCAGGATACGATTCGGCGAACTTTGTTTCCAGACTCTTCCCCGCACAATTCGCACAGAACACGGGGCTTCATTAGCTATCTTTTGCGAAACCGATCCGAAAGCGTGAAGTTTACTATTTGTTTTCCCCTGACACCCAACGACGATCAGATCCGTTTCACTATTATTTGCCCAAACAACGATTTCTCTTGATGGAGAACCGCTCAGAAAATTTTTGTAAATCTTCCATTCGGGAAAATAGCTTTGAAAACGCATTTTCGCTTGTTCTATTTTTTCTTCCTGCTCGGTAGAAATTGCAACTTCAAAATCTTCATCTGCACGAGCCATCCGTGCGCCAGTATTCTTTGAAGAAACAACCGAAGAAGATTCATTGCTTTTTAGCGAAACCGGTTTTGGTAACCATTTTTCCTGCACATAAACTATTGAGGCTTGACCCTTTCGTGGAAATCCCGCTCTCACCAATTCATCAATTGCATTCTCGGCACAATCCGAGCCGTCATAGGCAACTAATATTTTCTTTATTTCACTCATTTAATACCTCCTATGAATGATTTATTGAAGAAATTTATAAGAAGAACTTTTGATACGTGTTATGGCTTAATTGCAATTTTCATAACTTTATCCTGACGTTCTCCGAAAACTTCGTAAGCCTCATTGATATTATCTAGTGAATATCGATGAGTGATTAAAGGCGTTAGATCAACCCGTTTGTTTTTGACTGTTTCCATTAACCTTCGCATTCGCTCTTTTCCGCCGGGGCAAAGTGTCGTAACGATTTTGTAATCGCCGATTCCTGCCGCAAACGATTCATAAGGAATTTGAAGTTTCCCCGAATAAACACCGAGACTTGAAAGCGTTCCCGCAGGTCGCAGAGAACGCAGACAATTCTCAAATGTTTCTTGTGTTCCCAACGCTTCGATCGCCACATCAGCACCGCCGCCGGTTATTTTTTTGATCTCGGCTAAAACATCCTGTTCCTTGTAATTCAAGACAACATCAACGCCCATTTTCTTTGCCATTTCCAAACGCGATTCGTCGCCGTCAACGCCGATCACCAACGACGCTCCCATAAGTTTTGCCCCGATACTTGCACACAAACCGATCGGACCTTGAGCAAAAACAACCACCGTATCGCCAATTTTTACTCCTCCCGATTCCGCACCGCTAAATCCGGTCGAAGCAATGTCGGCTAATAAAATGACCTGTTCATCCGAGAGTTCATCGGGAATCTTTGCTAAATTTGCCTGAGCATCGGGAACGAGCAGAAATTCCGCCTGCGAACCGTTTATCGTATTCCCGAAACGCCAACCGCCAAGTGCTTCATAATCTTCGCCGTGTCCACATTGAGCCCAATCAGCCGAAAGACAAGCACGGCATTGTCCGCAAGGTGTTATCGCCCCAACTAAAACCCGTTCGCCGATCTCATATCCTTTAACACCTTCACCAAGTTCTTCGATAACACCGACGGGTTCGTGACCGATAACAAGTCCCGCTCTAACCGGATATTCGCCACGCACAATATGTAGATCAGTCCCGCAAATCGTCGTTAGAGTAATTTTAATAACCGCTTCACCAACTCCCGCTTTAGGCTTTTCGACTTCCTGAATCTCCATATCATTCACGCCATTAAAAACATTCGCCAGCATTTTTTCCATCCTGTTTAAACCTCACAGTTGATAACAATAAATTTCGCCTAGTATGACTAGTCGCAATACCCGTTCCATACTGAGGATTTTAGAATTGAGTATCAATAAAATGATGTTTAATAAGGATTTGAAGACAAATCTGTAAGCGAAGAAATTTTAAAAGTGCGAGAATTTTCGCAATCAATACGAAAAATTTCTCATAAACTATAATTTGGCAAAATTCTGTATAAATTGAATAAGGAAGGTTTAAAGTTTAAACCGATACAATACGAACCTTTTCAAAAAAAGTTTCTCCTATATTTATCGGGTAATAAAAAGAACTTTATCATTTTATTTCCGCCGTATATATTGTTCTGACAATTATCCAAGCTAAAAGTTAAAACAAAACATATATAGAATTTATTTTTGAGAATAATGTATAAATTACAGACTTACTAAAAAATCTTTTAGTTTTCATTTTGCAAATAATACTTTGCATAAACATTCAGTTTTATCTAGCATTAAAACTCCCATATAACAGGTATTAAAAGCGAAGCAGTTATCCATAGAATAATGTTGAGAGGCGTGCCGACTTTGACGAAATCGAAAAATTTGTATTGTCCGGGACCGTAGATCATCGTGTTGGTTTGATAACCCACTGGAGTCATAAAACTTGCCGAAGCCGCAAATGTAACGGCGACTAAAAACGGAATTGGACTGACATCGAGCGTAGCAGCGGTGGCAATCGCAATCGGTGCGATTAGAGCGGCACTGGCGTTATTAGAGATCATCTCTGTTAAGATCAAAGTCAGCAGATAAAATGCCGAGACAAGCAAAACCGGACCGAACGAGCCGACCGCAGAAAGCATCGTTGATGAAACCATCTCTGCCGCACCTGTTTTTTCGAGTGCCGTGCCGAGTGATAAAACTCCCGCTAGCAGAAAAATTATCTTCCAGTCAATTGCCTGATAAACTTCGTCGAGCAAAATACAGCGGAATAATACGAGCAAGATCGCCCCGACCACCGATGAGACGACAATCGGCAAAAATCCCAGACTCGCCGACAAGATCACGCCCACGACTATCAAAAGTGCGATAACAACTTTATCGCGGCGAAATTTTACGGTTTCCGTTTCCGAAACAATTATAAAATCATTATCGAGCTTGAGTGATGCAATACGGTTTTTATTGGCTTCGATCAATAAGGTGTCGCCGCCTTTGAGCTTGATGTCGGAGATTTTTTCACGCAGCAACTTGCCGTGTTGACGGATCGCCAAAACAGTCGTGCCGTATTTTTCACGAAAATTGATCTCCTGCAAGGATTCACCGACAAAAGTTGCGTGCGGTGCAACGACGGCTTCAACTAATTTGTAATCTTCCGAAGTTACGCTTTCGTCGCCCCATTTTGCCTGCGGTTTGAGTTTCACACCCTCGCGTTTTTGAAGGGCACGAATTTTTTCGACATCGGCACGGATTTTTAGATTATCACCGGATTGCAGTATAACTTCGGCGGTTGGCAGA
>JBGTHN010000031.1:0-4475 GCA_041746235.1 Pyrinomonadaceae bacterium
AAATTCTTTATAACAACGCTTTGATAAATTGGCACACTTTAGATGCGGCGAAAACAAATAATGTTAAAGATTATTTATACACATCTTCCGCTTGTATCTACCCGGAATTTTTGCAAGAAGAAGCCGACGTGCAACCTTTAAAAGAAGAAGATGCTTATCCGGCACTTCCACAAGATGCTTACGGTTGGGAAAAATTGATTACTGAAAGATTGTGTAAACACTACACCGAAGATTATGACATCAACACTCGCATAGTTAGATTTCATAACATTTTTGGTGAAAACGGAACTTGGATCGGCGGAAGAGAAAAAGCTCCGGCGGCTTTGTGTCGTAAAATCGCCGATGCAAAATTATCAGGTAATCACGAAATTGAAATTTGGGGTGACGGAGAGCAGACTCGTTCATTTTGTTATATTGAAGACTGTGTTGAAGGTGTTTATAATTTAATGAATTCTGATTTTTATGAACCGCTTAATTTAGGTCAAGATAGAATGGTTTCAATAAACCAATTGGTTGATATAATCGCTAATGTTGCCGGAATTGAAGTTACCAAAAAATATGTTGATGGTCCGCAAGGAGTCAGAGGACGCAATTCCGATAATTCAAAATTAAAAGAAGTTCTCAATTGGGAGCCGAATATTTCTTTGGAAACAGGATTAACAACTACTTATAATTGGATCGAGAAACAATTAAAGGAAAAGTTAGATAAAGAACAAAGTCTTTCGCAGAATGCTTAAAATGGAACAAGGTTTTACAAAAGTTGCATTGGTAATTCCGGTCTATAATCGTCGTGAAACAACTCTGCAAGGATTAAAGAGTCTTTCAAGAATCAGCACAGACGGGCTTGATGTGAAAATCTATGTCGTAGATGACGGATCAACAGATGGAACTGCCGAGGCAATAAATAAAAATTACCCTGAAGTCGAATTGATCAAAGGTGACGGAACTTTGCACTATGCAGCGGGAACAAATCGTGGTATTGAAGCCGCTTTAAAGTGGAATCCTGATTATATAGTTACAATGAACGATGATTCGGTGTTTCACGAATTATTTTTGCAAAGATTGATTACAACTTCACAAAATAATCCAAATTCTATTGTTGGTGCTTTGCTTTTATTATGGGATCAACCGCATAAAGTTTTCCAAGTCGGACAGACTTGGAAAACTTTTTACGGTGGTTGGCGAATTCCTGATGATTTAACAGCTTTCACAGTTCCAGACAAAGCATTTGAAGTTGAATGTATAGTCGGTAATTGTGTTTTGTTTCCGATACAAGCAATAAAAGAGAATGGTTTGATGGATGAAAAAAAGTTTCCACACGGTTGGGGCGACGCACAATATTTGATGCGTATGCGGAAAGCCGGATGGAAATTATTGATCGAACCGAAATCTTACGTTTGGTGTGAACCAAATACTTATCCGCCACCTTTACATACACTTCCGAAAAAAGAGATCTTAAGAAATTTGTTTGTTAATGAAAGACATCCGTCAAATTTTAAGCGTCAATTTGTCGCACTTTGGGAATCTTCACCAACAAAACTTCAAGCATTAATGGCGTTTGGGGTATATTGTCTAAGATTGGGAATAAAATCTATCGGAATTTCTGATCCGTTTGAAAAAGTTGGAAAATCAACAAAAAATCAGTTTGTTTTGAATTAATTCTCGCCATTTTCCTAAAATCATTAAAGTTCAAAATCGAATTACTATTTATGACGATATAATTTAACTTTGTCTTTAATGTAAAAAGGTTCTTCTTCAAACCATTCGGATATAATTGGCTTTATTCGTTCATCACCATTCCAGACTAATAAAACTGTAAATTTATTATGATGTTGTTGAAACAACTCTTCCAAATTATTTAATTTTTCCGTCACGTTTTCGCCTTTATCACAGACATTTATAGCATTTGATTGACGCAGATCGAAAATAAACTGTTGCTCATCTTTGTTTTTAATAACAACCGGAAAAAGATAATAGCCAAGTTCGTAGTTATCCCAAATTCGTGTATTTTTTCCAATTCCCAAAAGCGGATTTAAATTTGTAAGTGGATTTGCTTTATAACGGCATCCATTTTCAATCATTACTATTGAAACAAGTTTATCTGTGTCATTAATAAAAGGTTTTGCCGATAAATAATTTTCTGCAACTTTATTTGTTGACGAAGAAAATTCCCATAACACAAATGTTTGAAAAATAATTAATGAAATAAGTATTATGCTCGAAGTGATTTTTAACCAAGTAGCTTTTTCTATTCTAAAGATCGGTATAAAACAAACTAAACCGCAAAGCAAAACTCTTTCCCGCAAAAAACTTCCGTGAGAATTTCCAAAATCATCAGGTGCAAACATCCAAAAAAACACTGAAAAGCCAAAAATAAGTAGCCAAGGCAAGCTTTCTTTTAAATTGAAATTGTTTTGCAGACGTTTTATCCAAGTTACGAAAAGTAACAAAATAATTACAACAAATAGCCATAGAAAAGCAGAAAAGATAGAAAATACTCCAGAATTTAATGAAGTTACAGGAAAAGCACTTCTACTGATTAGTTGGAATGGATCAGCGGCTTGAAAATGGTTTATCCAATCTTTTATTGAAAATATATTATGTAAATAAAACCAATTTGGATAGACACTTCCACCTGAAGTTGAAAGTGATTTATAGCTTATTAATAAAGGAATTGTTGGAATAAAACTAGCCGCAGCAAATAACCAATTTTTTTTACGATCTTGTGAAATAGCAAAAACACAGATTATGCCAATTCCGCCTAATAACATACCAAAACTTATTAAGTGGCTTAAATATACCAAAATATTTAAGACGGCTAATATTAGGGTTCTATTAAAATCTAATTCTTCTCGCCATTTCCAAAATAAACCTATGGCAAATATATAACCTATAAATCCAATTATAAAATTATAAAAACCTAAGAACCAAAGCCAATTAAATGCCAGAATTGTGCCGATAAATAGACTGAGGATTTTTTCAAAATGATTACTTGTAGTTGTTTGACCACGCAACCAGTAACAAGAAGCGATAACTCCTGCAAATGTTATAGTTATAAGAAGTTTGGAGACAATAAACGGTTGGAAAAAGAGCATCAATAAAGTTATAATCCAATGACCGCTTAAATTTGGAATCGGATAAGAATTAATTGAATATAAATCCGTAAAATTCGTGTTTCCTCCAAGTATTTCATAAATAATATATGAATTGTATAAATGTGGAGAACCGTCCTGATTTATATAATAATCAAAATACCAAATCGGTAAGCAACAAAAACTAATGATAATAATGAAAAGTATTATATTTTGTAGTTTAATAGATTTTGTTTTTCCCATTTCGTTGAAGTTTTTGAGATTGTTATAAGTTATTGAATACTCATTACTAGAATTATTTGCTTATTAAACATACAATACACAGTTTATATTTATGCGACAAGTAATCTATGCGTGGAATTATTTAAATTGGGGCGGAGCTCAAATTCATCTGTTTGCTTTGATCAGAGAAGTGAAAAAAGAATTTGATGTCGTCATAGTTTTACCAAAGGATTCGGATGAACAGTTATTAAAATTTATCAAAGATTTAGATGTTCGAGTAGAATTTTTAGAAAGACATCAGAGCTTAAAACCTGCACATAGCATTAAAAGTAAAATAGAAAGAAATTTAAATAAAATTAAAAGTGAATATGAAATGCTTAAGTTTCTAGATAAATTTGATCTGGAAAATTCAATTGTTCATATTGAAATGGGACCTTGGCAATCTCTTTTTCTTTTGGTTTGGTTATGTCTTCGGACGAATGTTTTTATTACGATGCACAATTCTTTGGGAAAAGTTTCAAAGCTAAGATATTTGCTTTGGAAAATAAAACTCAGGATCATTTCGCACTTTGATACATTCCACGCATTTGCTTCTAATAACGATTCACGAAAATTCTTTAAAGGTTTGTATTCCGATAAAACTTTTGAAAATATTGTTGTAACTTATACAAGTGTTGATCCCGAAGAAGTTACAGAGGCTTTAGAATCAGAAATAAATAGTGCAGAACTTATAAAAAAATATAATTTGCCGCAAGATAAATTTTTATATTTTTGTGTCGGGCAATTCATTGACCGTAAAGGTCGTTGGATTTTTTTGGAAGCTGCAAAAACATTAAGTGCAATAAATAAAGATGTCGCGTTTGTTTGGATTTCAAACTCAAAGCCATCGGACGAGGACTTTGAAAAAGCGAAACAATATGGATTGGAAGAGAATTTTGTTTTTATTACATCGGATCAGGTTGGCAATGAACATATAGATCTATTCAAATTATTGAGACTTGCGGATGTTTTTGCACTCGTTAGTTATGAAGAAGGTTTGCCGATTTCTTTGCTGGAAGCGATGGCTTTGGGAATTCCTTCAATTTCAACCAACGTCAATGCAATTGGCGAAGCCGTCAAACATCTTGAAACAGGTTGGTTAATTGAAGCAGGCGACAGCGA
>JBGTHN010000032.1:0-6664 GCA_041746235.1 Pyrinomonadaceae bacterium
GTCAGACGAAAATAATCTTTGCCGACCGGAGTCATCTTCCATTTTTGTCCGCTGAAATTTCCCGTATCTGCCATTCTCACAAGTTCTTTTTTTTCGGCATTCACATCGAGCGATTTGTTTTTCTTATCAGCGTTATGACTGGTGGTCGTTAAACTGTAATAACCGTTTCCGCTTGGTTTGATAACCCACATCTGATTACCGTAATTTCCCATTGTGTTGAGCCATACTTTATCCACGAACTTGCCTGAGTAAATTGCTTCCAATCCCAAACTGTTTCCATGACGCAGATTAACGAGATAAAAACCGCCGGCTTTGGCAGGAACTTTTTTCCAGAGTTGTCCTTGTTTATTAGAGGAATCACGCATTCTCAGGAACTGATATTTCTTTTTGTAATGAGAAAGCACTTTGGAATCTCCGAGCCAGTTGTTGGTAATGCGGTAAAAATCGCCCTCGACGTTGGTGATCGCCCAGAGTTGTCCGTCATCATCCGCCGATTCAGCCATTGAAATTTTGTCATCGGAACTGTCATCAACAACCTGTAAAGATTCATCATCGCCGAGTCCCCAATTGACGAAACGGTAGGAATCTTCAATTTCGAGATCGGGTGTGATCTGCCATTTCTGATATTCGTTTTCGTCTATCCCAGCCATTGCAACCGTGCCTGTTTGTTCGTTGAATTGAAGGGATTTATTGTCGCCGTGTTTATCGCTCGCGAGATAAGCCCGATCTCCTTGCTTCGGAATAAAATGAACCACCGCCAAAGCGATACCGATAAGCAACAGCGGGATAAGAAAGACCATCAAAAGTCTTGATAATAATTTAGATTTTTTCTTCGGAGGGTCGGATTCAGTTTCAACTTTTTCTTCAACAACTTCAGGATTGGTTATCCCTACCGGCACCGGAGTTTGCTGAGGCTGTTGCTGAACGGGAACAGCCATCGGCTGATTGAATTGCTGAACATTCGGCTGATTTGTTGCCGGTGGCGGCACGTTAGCCTGTAAAGAGTTTCCGCAATCCGCACAAAATGTATTTCGTTCGGAATTGGAAGCACCGCAAACAGCACAAGTTTTACCCATCGGTGTCGCCGGTGCGATATTAACAGTTTGATTAAGCGACGTTCCGCAGTCGGCACAAAATGTATTGGCTGACGGATTGGCAGCATTACACTTCGGGCAAGTTACGGTTGACTGCGAGACGGTCGGATTTTCGGGAACTTTGGGAAGGGAAGTTCCGCAATCCGCACAAAACGAATTACGCTCTTCATTCTGAGCATTGCAATTTGGACAAATCATAATCAGCTAATACCTAAAATATTTTTTGGTTGATACGAATTAAATTCGATAAATTTTGCGTGAATTTTATTCAAGTGATATGGATAAAATTCACGCGGATTTTGCGTTTAGAGTTCTTCTCCCGCACTTTTCGGTGCAGCCGGCTTTTTCTCGATGCCGCGTTCCCACGGATCGGCGTTATCAAAACGATAAGTTTCGCGGTCGAACATATCCGAGGCGGGTTGGCATCCGGCGGACACAATCAAAATGCCGGAAATCAAAAGCATTAACAGGATATTTCGTGGTTTTCGGTTAGTTATTTTACTCAACTTTTTTCTCCTCTGATCTTGATATTTTAGTTATATGTTTCCGTGTTACCGCTGGAATCGGTTAAATCCAGAATGCTATTACTATTCCTGAGTTTATAAGTAAAAGTATCAACACTACCCGCAATAGTAAATGCTATTTTTCCGGGAGTAAGCGAAAATGTTCCACTGCCTGATCCTGTTGCAACCGACCCATTCCAACCGGAACCTGATTTTCTTACCGAACTAAATTGAATTTGGTCGCTGGGATTAGTTATATTTGTCCAGGTTCCATGAGAAGCAAGAATATTGCCGTCATTCTGGATGGTCGTGTTTGTCTTTCCTTTGGTTAGGACAACTTTAGTAGTTCCGTCATTAACTTCAATTTGATTGCCACCATTGGAAATTTTATATGGAACGATGTTAATGGAACTTCCACTATAAATGTTTAATTCTACTGTTTTGTTTGGAAGAACAGTATATTCACCAATGACCGAACTGGAACTGTCGGTGATTTTCCCTTCCAGTTTATCGCCGCCTGTGCTCTTGCTGGCATAACCGAATGTCCAGTTAGCAAAACTTCCGCTGACATTAACATCCCAAGTGCCCTCGAACGGATTGGCGGAAGATTTAGCTGTTGATGCTGTAGATGATGAAGTTTTGCCGGATGTTGTGCCGCCGGATGAAGTCGTCGATGATCCGGAAGTAACAACCACATCTTGTTTCGATTGATCCTCGACCATTGAATCGTCTGACGGATTTGATCTGTCAACTCTGGCTTTTTTTTCCTTAGTGCAACCTGCCGCCGAAATTAAAAGGGCGGAAAGGAAAATTAAAACTAAAAAACTTTGTAATTTTTGAACATATTTCATAACAATTAAATTTCTCCTAGCTTAAATGTAAAATTTGCTTTTTCTTACCAATCCACAGATGTTTTCAAATCGGTTATAAATTCCGTTTAATTTGTTCGTGTTAGATTTATTGTCTGACCGTTTGTTCCGGTGAAACGCATTGTTTTGCCGTCCGCAGATACGTCGCACTTGACCTTGACGGATTTTCCGTCTTTATTGAGTTCAATCGAATTATCGTTCAAAACAGTATAAGTTGCACTATCTATCGGCTCATTATCAACGAAAACTGTAAATTTACCAACATATCTGTCGCCTTGCTTTGATGATTGACTAAATTCGAAAACGGCACTTTGCCCATTCTCTGTTCCCATCCACTTGCCGGCTATTGCGTTTGCTTTTTGTCCGGCATTTTTCCCGTTATCTTGTTCGGAGTTTGGTTGTTCAGAACTTGGTTTCTCGGTGTCAGAATTATCAGAATTTGTTTCCGAATTATCGGAAGAATTATCTTCTTGCGTTGTCTCCGTATTGGTGTTGTCTGTCGTTCCCTCCGAGTCATCGTCTTTTTCTTCGACGAGTTCATCGGAATCAGGATCAACAGCCGGTCCGTCCGTTTCCGGTCCATCCAGGTTAGGTTTGTCACGCACGACAACCTTTCTAGTCAAAACATTCCTGTTAGGATCGAAAAATTTCGCTAACATATTGCAGCCGGAAAATCCCACTAAAAGAATGAGAACCATACACACTTTTAGAATATTAAAATATTTCAATTTCTTTTTTGACATTATTGCTCCGAGTTATAGGTGTTGAGTTGAATCAATTTAGCATCGTATTGATTTAAAAGTCAACTTAATCCCATATTATTACTACTTTTTGCATATGCTGTTTACTAAATTGTTAGATTCGGTATTGAGTCCGTCATCTATTGGACTATCCATGTGATTTTTTTTGCCTAAAAAAAATCACGGGAAATAATACTTGCAAATTAAATTAAATCTCCCCTATAATACAGAATCTTAAATCCACGATTCGTTTGAAAAGGAGATCTCATATATGTATTTATCTGGTAAAACAGGTGTTTTTCTACTGCTGGTATTAATGACATCAGTATTATTAATTGGTTGCGGCGATGATGTTAAAACTCCGCGACAATCAACGACCGAAGGGCAAAACTCGGCGAATGATAATTCCACTGCTGATGATTCCGAGGGAAGCACCGTAACGCTGGATGCGGATACCTCTAATACTTCAGATACTACCGAAAAGAAATCGGGTGGTAATGGTCAGACAGTTGTTAAATTTGAAAAGGGAGCAAGTTCCCGAAGCTATAAAAATTCGATCAGCAAAGGCAGCACTCAAACTTACGTTGTCAATGTTTCCACCGGTCAGGAAATGACCGTCAAGATAACTTCCAATAAAGATCAGGCTTATTTTCGTATTAAAAGTCCGAGCGGAAAATATTCTGATGCCGATGATGGTACGGGATTTTTGGAATTGCTCGACGAACCTTTGAAGGAATCGGGAAATTATAAAATTACCGTCTATGCCAAAAGTGATAATGTAAATTACTCGATTTCAATTTCAGTTACCGGCGGTTCAACTTCGGCATCTACCGGCGGTGGGAAATCCGATGGAGATTTCACAAAAACCGTTAAATTTGGTGCAGGAAAATCATCCGCCAGTTATTCGGCTGACTTTAATGCGACGGGACCCGACAGCCAAACATACATTCTCGGTGCAAGTAGCGGACAAAAAATGACTGTCAGCGTCAATTCCGATGTTGCATTTACCATAGTTTCGCCAGGCGGCAAGACTTTAGCCAACCAAACAACTTCTTATTCCGGCACACTTCCTGATGATGGAAATTACAGGATAACTATAGACCCTAATAAAGCCAGATTTGCATCATATAAGATCAATTTTGCGGTTAAGTAGAAAATATTCTGTGTGCATCAAGACCGAAAAAATAAAACCTTGGTGAAACTTTGCAGTTAAGATTTTCTATCCGCAGAGTTCGCCAAGGTTTCTTTGTAGTTTCGCTCAAACCTATTAATTGTCGCCGACTTTTTTTAGTTTCAAACCATCTTCCTCACACTCTTCAACCGAATCTTTTTTCGCCTGAGTCTTGTCCCTTTTCGTTTCTTCGGCGGGCAAACCCAATTGTTCGCGGATATATTTTTCGGCTTCATCTTCACGAATTTCACCGTTGACGACGATGGTTTTTTTCGTCAAAGTGTCGCCTTTTGTTTTCAATTTGTTCGGAATCAAAAACACATTATAAGGTGTTCCCCATTTGCGGTCATCGCCTGTTTTTGTGCGGTATTCGTAATGCTGAGATTTTTCGCGGAATTTTGAGGTCGTTTCGACAACGACGGGAAATGTTAACTTTTCGCCTTCGATCTTTTCTCTCGTTCGATAAATTTCGTCATATACACTCACACCGACAACAGCAAATCCTTGATCTTTATATTTATCATAAAGTTTCTGCGTGATCGGCATTTGATAGTTTGACGAATGACACCAAGGTGCAAAATAAAATACCATCACGAGTTTTTTATCTTTGGTAAACGCCCGTAAATTAAAGTCTTCATCCGTCAAAACAGTTTTATAAGTCCAATCTTTATATTTAATTTCTTTCTCGGTCAGATCAGCGTATTCGTGCTGCGAAAACGCCGTCAATACAAACGCAAAAAGCAATATAAACGAAACCAAAATCCTTTTCATATTTAACAAACTCCTTGAATTGCAAGACTAAACTTTTCGATGTGAAAAAACAAGATTTAGATGTCAAATGTTTCGATTTAACGGCGTGTTAAAGGCATTGATTTCGGAATGTTTCGCGGAATCTGAACAAGCAAAAGACAATTTTATAGAGATCAAGTTGCAATCAAATTAAGTTCAATATGTATTAAATTAGTTTCAACATAACTTATGTTGAAACTAATTTAATACATATTAATACTAATTCACATCATATTACTATTAATTTATCTTATATTACTATTAATTTATTCCAAATTAGTCCTAATTCATATCATATTAGTGTTAATTTGTTCCAAATTAGCTTTAATATAACTCATAGTGAAATTAATTTAGAATGGATTAAGACTAATATGAATTAGAGTGCAACAAATTTAAGTCGTATTGATGTTAGATTTTGGAGTTAGATGCTATGAAGACATATTTCAGATTTAAGATTTCAAATTTCAGATAAGAAGATCTGAAATCTTGAATCTTAAATCTTGAATCTTAAATCTGAAATTTGTCTTAATGAACTTGCTCGCTCGACATTTTTATTTCATCGTCCTTTTTCGTTCTTTTCCCGCCGAACCAATAGACGATGTTCAGATAAATTCCCGTGACGGCTGAAAAACAGGCTAATAGAGAGAAAATAATCAAAAGCGTAACCTGCCACGAACCTGCAAAATAATAAAAATGTGCCTGCCGAAAAAATCTTGTGGCGAGATTCGGCTGAGGTGTTATCAGAACTTCGCCCGTTTCGGCGTTGACCAGAATAGAGTCCATTCCCATTCCGCCAACCGCTTGATAAAAAGGTTTTCCATCACGCATCAAAAGCGTCAAAGCGGTCGTCGGCAATTCTTTCCCTGCAAATTTATGTGCCGATCTGATCGCTTCATTCGGCGAAATTTTGACACGTTCCTGTGCGATCACATCAACCTTTCCGCCTTCGACCGTATTCGGCAAAGCATACAAAAATCCACTAAATGCCCACGCAAGAACGGGAATCGAAACAAAAAGTCCGAGCCATAAATGAACTTGATAAATAAATTTTTTCATAAAATTTGTCTGAATGAATTAGTTTTGAGATTATATTTATAACAAAAAATCACAGATAATAAGAGTTATGAAAATTAAAAGATTTCGGATCGAATTGGTAGGTTTTCTATTCGCACTATTTCTAATGCCTTTAACGATAAACGCTCAATGGCAAAAAGTTGATGTTGGCACAGACGCGAGTCTTCGCGGACTCGACGTTGTTTCTGAAAACGTCATCTGGGCAAGCGGAACGGGCGGAACGGTCATTCGCACGATTGACGGCGGAAAAAGCTGGAATGTGTTCAAAGTCGCAGGTGCGGAAAAGTTGGACTTCCGCGACATCGAGGCGTTTGACGAAAAAACAGCATACATTTTAAGCATCGGCAACGGCGAAGATTCGAGGATTTATAAAACCACAGACGGCGGCGAAAATTGGAAACTGCAATTTAAGAACACGGACGAA
>JBGTHN010000033.1:0-5209 GCA_041746235.1 Pyrinomonadaceae bacterium
AAATTTTATAAATGTGTGGAATAGTCGGAATAGCAAATACAAACTCACGTCAAATTAATAGTGAAGTTTTAGAAAAAATGAACGAAGCGATCACGCATCGCGGACCGGATGAAGATGGATTTTTCGTTCAGGAAAATATCGGTTTGGCAATGCGTCGGCTCTCGATCATTGACCTTTCGGGCGGACAGCAACCAATCTATAATCACGACAAAACCAAAACAATCGTTTTTAACGGTGAAGTATATAATTTTCAGGAACTGCGTGATGATCTGGAAAAAGACGGCGATAAATTCTACACAAATTCCGACACCGAAGTTATTGTTCATCTCTATGAGAAATACGGCGTTGATTGTGTTCAATATTTACGTGGGATGTTCGCTCTGGCAATTTGGGACGAAACTGAAAAAACACTTTTTATTGCCCGGGATCGTGTCGGCAAAAAACCTCTTCTTTATTCGCATCAAGCAAATGGCGATCTGATCTTCGGGTCGGAATTTCAAGCCATCTTAAAACATCCCGATATTTCCCGTGAAGTTGATTACAATGCGATTGACAGCTATTTGACATACCTTTGCGTTCCCGCTCCGCAAACTGCTTTTAAAGCCATTCGCAAACTCGAACCCGGACATTGGATGCGTTGGAAGAATGGCGAAATTGAAACGAAACGATATTGGCAACCCGATTTTTCAAAGAAAATAAAAATTACGCAGGAAGAAGCGGAAGAAGAAACATTAAGAATTTTGCGTGAAGCGGTTAAACTGCGTTTGATCTCAGAAGTTCCGCTCGGAGCATTTTTGTCGGGCGGCGTTGATTCTTCAGCGGTTGTCGCTCTGATGGCTCAGGAATCCGACAAGCCCGTGAAAACATTTTCGATCGGTTTTGAAGAACAGGATTTCAGCGAATTAAAATATGCGAAAGCCGTTGCCAAACACGTCGGAGCAGAATATAACGAATTTATCGTTAAACCGAATGCTCTCGAAGTTTTGCCCAAATTAGTAAAACATTACGGCGAACCTTATGCGGATTCTTCGGCAATTCCGACATATTACGTTTCAAAAGAAACACGCAAATTTGTAACGGTCGCATTAAACGGCGACGGCGGAGACGAATCTTTTGCAGGTTACGAACGCCACGCCGCAATGCGAATTGCCGAAACTTATCACAAATTTCCAACCTTCGCCCGCAAACTTTTTATCGAATCGCCGATAAATCTTTTGCCGACATCGGAAATAAAAAAATCCCGTGTGCGTGATGTCCAAAGATTCTTAAAAGCCGCATCTTTGCCAAAGACTGAAAGATATTTTCGTTGGATGTCCACATTTTATCGTGATGCGAAGCAAGATTTATACACAAAAGAATTTGTCGAAACGGTTTCGGAAAATGATCCGATAAGATTTTTGGATGAATGGTTTAGCAAGGCAAACGGTTCGGGAATTGTTGATGCAACTCTGCTTACCGATCAAATGACATATTTACCGAATGATCTGCTTGTAAAAGTAGATATTGCTTCGATGGCAAATTCTTTGGAAGCACGCTCGCCGTTTCTCGATCACAAAGTTATCGAGTTCGCTGCAAGTCTGCCCGAAAGCATCAAGATGAAACGCATCGAAACAAAATCTCTACTCAAAAAAGTGGCGGCAAAATTAGTTCCAAAAGAAGTTATTTACCGACGCAAAATGGGCTTCGGCGTTCCCATCGGAAATTGGTTTCGTGGTGATATGAAGGATTTTGTCAAAGAAGTTCTACTTTCGGAAAAATCATTGAAACGCGGAATCGCCAAACCCGAAGTTGTAGAAAAATATGTTAATGAACATCTAAATTCGGAACGCGACCACACATTTCAAATTTGGACGCTTTTGATGCTCGAACTTTGGTTTCAGGAATTTATTGATTAGAACCCCACAAGAAAATATGTCAGAAAATATTGATGAAAATGTTGTTGCGGGTTTCGGTGATGAATGGTCGCGCTTCGATCAATCCGCACTTACCGAAAGCGAATTGCAGAAGATGTTCGATAATTATTTCAATATCTTCCCTTGGGACAAATTGCCGGAAAATGCAGTCGGTTTCGATCTCGGATGCGGTTCGGGACGTTGGGCAAAACTTGTCGCTCCGCGTGTCGGCAAATTACATCTGATCGATCCGAGCGAAGCCTTGGAAGTTGCTAAACAGAACCTTAAAAACGCCGACAATTGCGAATTTCATCAAGCCGCCGTCGAAGAAATCCCGCTCGCCGACGATTCGTGCGACTTCGGTTACAGTTTAGGCGTTTTGCACCATATTCCCGACACACAAGCCGGTTTGCAAAAATGCGTTGACAAAATAAAAAGCGGTTCGCCGTTTCTGGTTTATCTGTATTACCGATTTGATAATCGCCCCGCTTGGTTTCGTCTTATTTGGAAGATCAGCGACATCATCCGCCGATTTGTCAGCGTTTTGCCGCATTCTCTGCGTTTCGTCGTCAGCCAAGTTTTCGCCGCAATTGTTTATTTTCCGCTCGCAAGATTTTCGCTTTTACTCGAAAAACTCGGATTAAATGTCGAAAAATTCCCTCTTTCGCAATACAGAAATAATAGTTTTTACACAATGCGAACCGACGCACTCGACCGTTTCGGCACACGCCTTGAACAAAGATTTACTAAAGTTGAGATAAGAGAAATGATGGAAAACGTCGGTTTGGAAAATATAACTTTCAGCGAAACATCTTTTTGGACGGCAGTCGGGTTCAAAAAATAATTTAATTTTTTTCTGCCGCAGATTAACGCGAATAATGCGGATCTTTAAATCGAAGAGAAGAATTTAATAATCTTTTCTTATCCGTGTTAATCCGTGTCCATCTGTGGACAAAAACTTCTTTTCTTAACTCAAAAATCTCTGTGTTCTCCGTGGCTAATTTCGTCCCAACATTTCGCGTGCATTTTCCCGTGCTGCTTCAGTAATTTTCTCGCCTGCCAGCATTCGTGCGATCTCTTCGATCTGTTCTTCCCCGTTTAATTGTCGCACGCCGACTTCCGTATTTTTACCGATGATTTTTTTCTCAACGATAAAATGTTGGTCTGCAAAAGATGCAACTTGCGGTTGATGCGTTACGCATAAAACTTGTTGGGTTTTCGATAATTCTTTTAATTTCAAACCGACTGCTTCGGCAACACGCCCGCCGATTCCTGCGTCAACTTCGTCAAAAACAACCGATTTTTCGGGATAATTTATTCCCGCAACCGTTTTTAAGATCAACATCAAACGCGATGCTTCGCCGCCCGAAGCGGTTTTTGCCAGCGGTTTTGGCGATTGTCCCGGATTTGCCGAAAAATAAAATTCAATCTGTTCAAAACCTTTTGAAGTAAATAATTTATCGCTTTCCGAATTTTTCAAATTACTCTCACTCGGCGTTTCAAAATTAACAACAAACTTCGCCTTCTCCAAAGCAACCGCTTTCAAACTTTTCTCAACTTCCTTTTCAAATTTCTTCGCGGCTTTCTCTCGTTTGTCGTGCAAATCTCTCGCAATTTCAATATATTCAACGCGAATTTTCGCCAATTTCTGACGCAATTCTTTTTCTTTAAATTCCGCCGTTTCGATATTCTCTAACCTCTCTTGTGCCTCGGCAAGATTCGCCAAAACAGCATCAAGCGAACCGCCGTATTTTCTTTTCAAACGCGAAATTTCCGCCAGACGATTTTCGATTTCCTCTAATCTTTCGGGTGAAAACTCGATCGAACCGACAAAATCTCTGACCGCAAACGCCAAGTCTTCCAAAACCGCTTGTGCTGAATCCAAACTTTCTTTGTATTCCGCAAAGCCCGAATCATATTCGGATAGTTCGTTTATTCGTCGAATCACTTTTTCCAAATTCCCAACGATCGCATCTTCATTTTCATACAACATCGAGTAAGATTCATCGCTAAGTTTCGACAATTTCTCGACGTTGTTCAGACGCTTTTTCTCTTCTTCCAAAGTGTCATCTTCGCCTGTTTCCAGATTTGCCTTGCTAATCTCATCAATCTGAAATTGCAATATGTCCAAAAGCTGTAATTTCTGTGCTTCGTCTTCCTGCAAACTTTCGAGTTCGTTGCGGATTTTTCCCATCTCACGATATTTTGTTTCAACGCTTTCTCGTTCTGCTTCGAGTCTTGCGTATTTATCCAAAATCTCTATGTGATTTGCAGGATTAAAAAGCAAAGCCTGTTCGCCTTGTCCGTGAATCTCGCCCAAAACCACGCCGATCTTTTTCAAAAACATCTGCGTTACGAGTTGGTTATTAACAAAGATCCGATTGCGTCCCGTGCTTGATAATTCCCGCCGAATTATCAGATCCATCTCGGCAACATCTTCTAATTCAATCCCGCTTTCATAAAAAATCTCATGCAGATCCGCATTTGCCGAAAGCGAAAAAAGCCCTTCGATCTGAGCCGATTCCTCGCCTTCCTTTATCAAATCCGAAGACACACGCTCACCCGTCAAAGCCCCGAGCGAATCCACAATTATAGATTTCCCCGAACCCGTCTCACCCGTCAAAAGATTCAACCCCGCCGCAAATTCTATGCTGAGTTCATCTATCAACGCAATATTTTTAATTTTAAGCAATGAAAGCATTTAGATTAAGATTTTCGGATGTAATGTTTAGATTGTAAAGTGTTGGGAGTTATTTTTGTAGCAATTTTAATTCTTAAATCTATGTGTTGCGGTAAATTTCAAGACTTATGAAGATATACTCCGACAAATTGTATTGCTTAAATTGGAAATACAATTTGTCGGATTTTGAAGTTATTCAATTTTTGTTGAACGCGAAAATGCTTTACTGAATAAAAGCATTAGGAATCGGTGTGTCTGAGCTATTACCCCATTGTAAGCCGCCGAATCCCGATGTTGTTTGTAACATATACCAAATTCCGTTTGATGGGCGATAGACTCCTATATCGGCTCTGCCGTCTCCATCATAATCTGCCGAAATCGGTTTATCTTCATTCAATCCGAAAGCAGTCGTGATAATCGTGTTGTTACTACTATGAGCAATATACCATCCACCTTCCGAGGGTCTGAAGACTGCTAGATCCGTCTTGCCATCTCCATCATAATCCGCCGGTGTCGGTAAATCAGTCGCAATTCCCCAATGAACTGCTCTCTGAATATTATCAACACTGCTCTGCCACCACCAATCTCCCGTCGAAGGTCTGAAGATCGCTAAATCGGATTTACCATCGCCGTCAAA
>JBGTHN010000034.1:0-7755 GCA_041746235.1 Pyrinomonadaceae bacterium
CAGTAATTTTTCTAGTTTTCCCAAAGGTAATTGATTCGGACCATCGCTCGGTGCTTTTGACGGATTATCGTGGACTTCCATAAACACCGCATCAACTCCGCAAGCGACACCCGCACGAGCGAAAGGTTCAATATATTCAGCTAGTCCACCTGTTGCTTTGCCAAGTCCGCCCGGAAGTTGTAAAGAATGTGTAACGTCAAAAACGACGGGAACGCCAAAACTACGCATTATCGGGAAACTTTTGAAATCTACAACCAGATTATTGTAACCAAAACTAGCACCACGTTCGGTAAGTAGAATGTCTTTTCCGCCCGCTTCTTGCAGTTTTTCTACAATATTCTTTGCGTCCCAAGGTGCAAGAAACTGTCCTTTCTTAACATTTACGGCTCTTCCAGATTTCGCCGCTTCAACTAACAAATCAGTCTGGCGACAAAGAAACGCCGGAATTTGCAAAACGTCCGCAACTTCCGCTACCTTTTCAACTTGCCAAGGTTCGTGAATATCCGTAATAACCGGAACACCAATCTCAGCCTTAACCTTCGCTAGAATCTCCAACCCGAATTCCATTCCGCCGCCGCGAAAACTCTCGATCGAACTGCGGTTCGCTTTATCGAACGAAGATTTATAAACCAGATCAAGCCCGACCATTTTACAAATATCACTGATCTCCTGTGCCATAAACATTGCGTGTTGCTCACTTTCCACCACGCAAGGTCCGGCAATTATCGTCAAACGACCGTCGCCAAATTTCACATTTCCAACATCAAAAGATTTAACATTCATATAATAATGTATTCAAAATAATAATTTAGGAAAAGATATAATAACAATGAAGAATTAATATTACATCTTTGCAAATAAAAAAAAGCCGTGCTGTTAATCAACACGGCTTTTTTGAACTTATAATTTCCAAGCTTTATTTTGCAGTTTTTTCACCAAGTGCATTTAATTTATCAACCAAAGTTTTCGGTGATAAAAGACTGGATGAAGTGTCCCAATTTCCGCTGGCTTCATCAAATAGAATAAGTAACGATGTGTGCAAACCTCTCTGCGGACCACTTCCGGTTAAGGTCATTAAGAGATTTTCCATTTCAGACTTATTCCCTGTTACAAGTGTCCAACCGTTTTCTCGATTAAATTTCTCTCCCCAAGTCTTGAGAACTTGTGGCGTGTCGGTTTCCGGGTCTGTCGTAACCGAGATCAAAAATATATCTTTCCCTAAGTCTTCCCCAACTGCTTTTTGTAATTTTTCAAAATTACGCCCAACCATCGGACACGTCAGATTACAGGAAGTGTAAACAAAACTAATAAATACTTTTTTTCCTTTGATCAAATCTTTGAAAAAATTCACCTTTGAGCCGTCTTGAGTCTGCACTTCGATGTCAGGGAAAGTAAGTTTTGGTATTTTATTATTTTCTTCGTTCAAATTATCTTTAGAATGTTCGGAATGTTCGGCGTGATTACTATGTTCAGAAGTATCCTGCTTCGGCATTTCTTCTGTTTTTTGGGCAGTTGCGAAACCGACAAAGCAAAAGCAGATTAATAGTATATTTAAAAATTTACCAAAACTTATCCATTTTCCCGTTAGAACTTTCATAAAACTCCTTCGTAAATCTACTTTGCAATTAGCTTTCTGTTATAAAAAAATTAATGCGTATCATAATTAGCTAATGGAAAATCGCCGTATTCTCCCCAAGGAAATATGGTTACAGTATTATCCGAACTTCTCCTAACATAAAAACTTTTGGTCGTCTCCCGCCATACGGCAATATCTGTTTTTAAATCACCGTCATAATCTCCTTGAACGGTATAATCCAATCCAGAAAAACCAAAATTGATTTGTTGCATTCCGCCCGTGCTTCTTAAAATATACCATTCTAGTGTTGAGGAAGATGTCAGACCTGAACGAACAACGGCAATATCGGTTTTCCCATCACCATCATAATCGCCCGGCACGACCTGATCATCACTCAAACCAAAATAAGTTTGCGAAAAACTGCCATTGTTAAGGGAAATATAAAAGATTGATTGATCAAGTCTATTAATACCGGGACGCTGAACGGCAAACTCAAAGTCACCATCGCCATCATAATCACCCGGAACAGCAAAGTCTCCCGCGAATCCAAATTGCTGGACAACGAGAACATTATTGGAACTTAGTAGAACAAACCAAATTAATAAGTCATTAACAGAACGAACTACCGCCAAATCAGTTTTTCCATCGCCATCATAATCTCTGCCGACCGGTCTATCGCCCGAAGCACCAAATTGTGTAATATGTTCCTCATTATTGGAACTATTTACCCGAAACCAACCACCATCTGAACTTTGCCAGAAACAATAATCAGCAATATTGTCTGAATCATAATTGCCGGGTGTCAAATAATCCTCGTTCTTAAGTGAATCGAAAAAAGCATTATCAATGATTTTTACTCCACCAGAGCTTTTTGAAATATACAATTTCCCATTACTCGGGCGAAATATTACGTAGTCAACCTTATTATCACCATCAAAATCAAGTGCTTTGTTCAAACTGAGCTGAGACAAAATCGAGATATTCAAAAGCAAAAAACACGCTATCAATAAACTAAATTTGCGTAAGTTTGTAAGATTTCTTTTCATTTACTTCGATCCTTAAAAATATTTACTTTGGATTCAGGTAAAATTATAAATAAAAAATGTTGTTAATCTGTATAAATTTACAAGATTTGAATGATCTTTGCTTCTGACGGAACACCTTCACTATTAACAAAAAACAGCATATAGTGTCCCGGCGGACATTCATTACGATTTGAAGGAATCGTTATCTGTGCATTATTTCCTTTTACAGTCGGTATCAATTTAATTATTCCCTGATTCTGGTTAAATGAATGTGTTACTGAAGGAAGTCTGATCAGATTTACCTTTGATGAACCTGCTCCGGCACCGGCGACATAAAATCCGATCGTTTGACCGTAATTTGCTTGAGCAGTTACATTTGCAATTTCCGGACGTTCGGCAAGACTTCCATCTTCATCAAAAAGATATGGCGGCGAAAACACCTCCATCTGAAAATTGTCCTCCGCTCCGACCGAACAGGATTGCGGGTTATTCGGATCAACCGGAAAAATCATATTTCCTTGAGCTCCCCATTGAGTAGTTCCGCCGGTAAGGACTCGACCATCAGGAAGTAAAACAGCTGTCGAATGATAAATTCGATTCTGAGTTGCACTTGCCAGTGTTTTCCAATAAATATCGCCCGTTTGTTCATTTCCGACTGGATCATTCGGATCCCACATCTCGGTTGATTTAACCGCATTTTGTGGACAGGTATTATTGAAACTATTACCAGTATTTCCGCCTGTAACTAAAATTTTTCCATCAGGTAAAAGTGTGGTATTCAAATGCCTACGTCCGGTTTTTAAACGCCTCACTCTTTTCCACTGGGGATTGCTGTCGCTCATTTTTATTGTTTCAACAGTCCATTTTGGCAAATCTGCACCACCCACGACCAACATTTGATCTTTATCATAAACCACAAGTGATCCGGCATCGTGCGGATCCGTTAATGACATATTAGAATCATAAGGTAATACCGGATATTGATATAAAAAGTCCCTCGGTTGCTTAAAACTGCCGCCAATTGAAAGTAAATAGGATTTAGCTTGATATCCGACGGTCGCAAGAACTTTTCCACTCGAAAGCAAATTTAGCCACGAATAATATAGGTTATCTGTTTCCCTATTTTCGATATTTAGTGTCCGCCAGGTAAAAGTTCCGTCAAACTGTTTCTCTAAAATCTGTGGCTTATTATTGATTATTCCGTTATGCGTCAACCCGGACCAAACAAGTATATTTCCATTACCCAAAGTCAAATTAGTCGGATACCAACGTCGGTCATTCATATCAGGTAATTGAATCCAATCTCCTGAAGCATAATCATAAAGTGCCGCTTTTCTTGAACCAACAGGTGTTATTTCTTTGGTCTCCTCCTGCCCTCCGGTTATTAAAAGTCGCCCGTCAGGGAGAAATGAATGTCCGCTACAAAATATATTTCCAAATGATGCTGGAAGCTCAATTGTTTCTTTTGATTGGGGAAATGTGGATTTAGGATCCCAAATTTGAACTATTGTGTTATGACCGGTCTTTCCACCGAGATTACTTCCCCAAGCGATCACTTTTCCGTTCGGCAAAACGCTCATATGAACCGGAACAACAGGATCGGTAAAAGCTGTGATCGTATCCCATTTGCCAACTTCGTAGGGTCTTCTGGCTTGGGGAGTCGTAGTTGTTGTAGATATTTCTTTTGCTTTATCCGATTTAGTTTGAGCTTGCAATGAAAACAAAAACCCGAACTGTAAAATCAACAATAATAGAATGAAGAAAAAGACGTTTTTGATAATAACATCTTTTCTAAACTTGAGATTCAACATAAAGTCCTCTTTCGTATTCATCCTCACGAATAACGCGTTTATAAATGATGGTCCGATTAATATGTTCCACAAAATAAACATATTAATCAGTCATAAGGTATTAGTTATATTTTCCAAAACAATATTATTGTCAGACAATTTTAGAGTAATTTTGTAACTATAAAAATGTATTTAGAGTAAACAAAGTTATATAAAATGTAAAGGAAAATTTAATAATATCTGCTTACCTTTGCGTTACAAACTCGACCTCAAATCAATGCCAAATAGTTCCATTCCGCTTTCATTGCAAATATCAAAAAAAATGTGCCACACGACTCTGACGGGCGATTTATCGAGGCTTTATGCCGTCGCCCGTTTCACGGGCTAATGATCAGAAAAATCTTTTTTTGCAACTCTCCGTTCCGACATCACGACGTTAAAACCATCGAATAGATCGGCGACCAGTTGCCGACTTGTTGGTTGCCGTTGAGCAGACGACAGCGGAGTTCGATTTCGACAGCCGCGTCGTCGGGTTGCGGCGGGATGCCGAAGGTCGCGGGCGATTGGAGCGCGGTTTTGATGTCGAGCCATTTCTCCGCGCCTTTCAGACGGTATTGAAAAACCATTCCGCTCATTCCCTGCTTGGCAAAAGCGGCTTCGAGTTGATAACTGCCTAAGTTTTTATAACTTTTCAGCGCGGCGTTGAGCAGTTCGGGCGAGATCGGATCGGGCGGAGTGTCTTCGTAACCCATCGCCATTCCGATTTGCGTTGTATAAGCGGCGGCGAGTTTCGCCCGACCTTTGCGATTGTTATAGCGCGAAAGTGATCCTGCTTTAACATCGGGAAAAGGCAGTGCGGTCAGGGTAAAAGACGGATACGGCTCGACCGTAATATTCGGATCGCCGCTATAGACGAGATTTTTAACCTGTGTAACGCCTTTTTTATCGGCTTCGACGACATCCACATTGTCGAGTGCCGCCGTCAGATTGGCGTGATCTTCGGTGCAGGCGGTAACGTCTGCTTCCGTCAGTCCGAGTTGAGTTCGATATGTATTTATATTCGCTTTCTCAACAGTTAATGCCTCTAATAATTGTTCGGCAGTTCTAGTTTGCATAATTTTCTCCTGTTAAATTTAGAATTAAGATAAGACCGGATATGAAAGATATTCTGCAAAGTTCAAAAACCGGAGAAAATAGCAATTTATGATAGTTCCAAATCGGTAAAATTTCAACCGAAAATCAGCCCGAAAGTCATTTTTTTCACTTTTTTCAAACGCAGACTTATTTAAAGCAAATTCTTCCTTTTGTAATCGAAGTCAATATTGAATTAATAGCTTTGCAGAGTCGTTCTGCAACCTTGCAGAATGACTGTGCAGACTTGCAGAACGACTCTGCGACCTTGCAGAACGATTCTGCGACCTTGCAGAACGACTGTGCAGACTTGCAGAATGACTGCGGAACTTTCCGTAATGACTCCGCAAGGTTGCGGAATGACTTCGGAAGTTTCCGAGATGACTCCGCAAGGTTGCGGGATGACTGCGGAGACTTCCGAGATGACTGCGGAGACTTCCGGGATGACTCCGCAACGTTTAAGCCTGTCAAAGAAACTTGACAGGCTTAAAAATGGAAATTTTACTTACTTAGAAGTAAAAAATCTTCATACATTTTGAGTTAATATTAAAACTCAAATCTAAATGCAAATTGCATAATTCTCGGACTAAAAGTATTCGCCAGCGGAATTTGACCAAAGGTTGTTGAATCAACGTCAAAGGTTGCAGTATTCTCAGCAATAGTAAAATTAGTATTGTTGAGAACATTGAATGCCTCCGCACGGAATTGGATTCTCATTTTTTCACCAAGAGATATATTCTTTATTAAACCTGCATCCCAATTGAAATACCATGGTCCATTAAGAAATGCTCTTTGCAAACCGCCGGTTGTTCCCGGTTGAGCTCTAAAGAAAACTTGTCCGGGAAATCTGGAATCAGGAGTTGCTTCTAGGTTTCCATTTGTAGCAGAACCATCCGGTCCGATGACAGACGGATCTATGAAATATATAACACCATTTCGATGATATATACCGATCAAACTTTGAATTTCACTTTGGGAAAGTGAAGAATTCGCTGTTTGACGATTTGAACGTCCCGTACGATTAAGCGTTCCATTAATATCTTTGATAGAAATTGGGACTCCTGAACTAACATTCACAATAGAAGTTATTTGCCAGCCACCCAAAATCTTGTCAACTACTCCACCTTGATTAAAAAACATCTTGCCTTTACCAAATGGTAATTCATAGTTGGCATTTATATTAATTGTATGGGTTCTATCATAATCAGCACGGGAATATTCCAACCCGGGATTATTTAGATCCAATAACGCTTGAAAACGTGATTGAGAATCATCCGGCGTGCTAGACAAAATCTTTTGGAAAGTGTAATTTCCCTGAAATTGAAGTCCATCTGTAAATCTGCGACGAACCTCAAATTGCAAGGCGTTATAGCGGTATCTTCCTGAATTGGATAATAAATCAATATTTCCACCATTTGGATTTGCTCTAAAGGCAGTTCCACCAACTCCTTCCAAACCATTTTGAATAAGCAGTTGAGCCAATTCACCGACGATTCCTCTTTGGATATAGTCACGAACGATTCCGAATCCTAAAAATGGAGAAATTGTTCCGCCAACTGTTCCTTGTCCCGGAAGTCCCGTTCCAGTCATTTCAGCCGATGAACATCCTAAATCCATAAATCTCGATGGATTCATTGGATTAGCATTGTTATTAGCGATCGCAATTCGGCAATTATTTCTTGCTATATTGAAATCATTTAAGAATCCGGCTGAATTGATATTGACCTGATTGTAATCAAGTCCTCTGGCTAAAGTGTTGCTTCGCCCGCCAACATATCGAATTTCAATAGCAGTGTTGAATCCAATTTCTCTTTGAATTCCAAAGCTATATTCCATCGTTTGCTGATTTTGGAAACCCGGGTCAACCGCAAAGATCGTGTTCGTAAAATTCGGATCATTTTGATTTGCAGTTGCAAAACTGATCGGTGGATTTTGAAATGGCGGAGCACCAAATCCGGGTAGATTGTTAAATCTTGCATTCAAATTTGTTGAACCATTTTGAGATGCTGCAACTGTAAAATCCAACCCTTCATTTGCGGCTCCGGCGTTATCAAAGGACTGAATAATTTCATCCTCAACATAACTCATTCTAAAACCGCCACGAATAACTCCGCTAGTTCCAAGTATTTTTCCTAAAATACCTTTTCCATTCGGAGCATAAGCAAAACCTAAAACAGGTCCAAAATTATTGTAATCGGGTTTTATAAATCTACCCGGTTTACCCGAATTAGTT
>JBGTHN010000035.1:0-2870 GCA_041746235.1 Pyrinomonadaceae bacterium
TATTTTTCTTTCATTAGATAGTTAGCGGCTGTTTCTGCTATCTCGTGATAGATGTGAGGATCATTCTCTGTTTTAAAAATATCCCCAAAACTCTTGGCTATTTCAATTAAATGCTTGTTGCTGATTGAAGATTTTTTAATATCTATTTGGTAGATATTCTCATCGACGCATTGTTTAACGGCATTCTTGGTATTAATACTCATATTCAATACTCTCTGAAATTTTACCAACCGCTTTTTTATTCATATTTTCTAATAAAAAAATGTAGGACTTATACTACATCTTTACCTACCTACTTACCTATTTGCTTAACTAAGCGTTAATTCACCCTACTGTCTATCTATTGACAGTTATATTGCTTTATCTGTATATTGGTTGAAGAATTGATTTTGTCAAAATCAATTAGAAATCCAAACTCTTAACTTAAATTCCAAATATGCCAATTACAATCCAAATTCAAAACTTTAAAGGTGGTGTCGGTAAGACGACGACCTCAATTAATTTAGCGGCTTCTTTAGCCAGAAAGGGAAAACGAGTGTTGCTTGTTGATCTTGACCATCAGGGAAATACAACCAAAGGTTTAGGTTACAGGGTCGAAAATACAACCCCGACGATATTTCACGTTCTAAAAGATATCGAATTTGATTTTAAGGATGCTGTGGCAACTGTCCGCCAGAATCTCGATCTAATACCGTCGGATTCTAAAACGGCGGGGTTAGAAGATATTCTCCACTCGATGCCGAGAAGGGAAGAGATGCTTAAGATAAAACTCTCCGATACGTCCTTTTGGGATGTAATTATCTTGGATTGCCCTCCTGCTCACGGGCTGATTCATATAAATGCACTACTTTTCGCCAAATATATTATTTTTCCCGTAACGCCTGAAGTTTGGAGCTACGACGGACTAGAGGGAGTATTAAGTTCAATCAAGAGGATGCAGAAGTACTTTGATTACAAACCGACGATTCTCGGGGCATTGCCAACCATAGTAGATGAACGATATTCGCTAACTGACGAGGTGCGAGATCTTCTTAATCAAACATTCGGAAAAAAGAAATTATTAACACCGATCAGAACCGATGCTAAGTTGAAAAATTCTCAGAAGAGAGGAGAAACGATTTTTGAGTTCGCACCGCGTTCACGGGCGGCGGAAGATTACGAACGGCTTGCCGAAGAAGTGATAAAACGGGTTGGATTAAAGAAAAAGGGACGAGGTAGATAAAAATGGCAAGAACAAAAAACGAAAAGAAGACGGCTGGAAAGAAAACAAAAAGCGACGCTTTGTGGCGTAAACCGATATCGCTGGATTCGTTTGAAGATGAGGATCCGCTCGCCACACTTTATCAGGGAAGGGAAGGCGGTGATAAAAAAAGGGAAGTTGAAATTTTGCCAAAAAAAACAGAGAGTTTTCAAAAAACCGTAACTTCTGCAAAATCTGATAAATCTACTGTTCGGATGAGCTCCAAACCAACAAAAACCGTAAATAAAAGTAAGGCTACCGCTTCGACCAAAATTACAGTTGAAGAATTAAAGAATCTCTTGAAAATCAAAAGTGATTCCTTTCAATTTACGGATATACGCGAAATACTGAGGGGCAGGTCACTCGACATTTACGCTTATCTGAACTTTTTAGCAGGAGATGCGGGAGTTTGCAAAATAACTCACAATGATTTGATGAAAGCACTAGACATCAGTCGTCCGACTCTTTTCAAGCAGGGGGATTGGCTTGAAAGATTATTTTTAATCGAAAAGCACAGCGTGCCGGGGGATCACCTGGGAACATCTTATACAGTCCGTCGTCTTGAAAATACCCTGCCCGTATCAAATAAGCTTGTTAAGCAGCTAGAATCTTATACTGATACTATTGGAAAAAGAAATTAAGAACTTTTCTGAAAGTATTGTTTAAAAATTTCGCCTTTTACCTAAAGAGCGAAAAAATGCTATGGCATTCCATTTGCAATTTTTACAAATCAAAGAAACAACTGTGATCTAAGGCTCACATTTACAATGGATTTCCAATTAATTCAAACAAATCACTTTTATAAGTTCGACCAAGTGGTAATTCTTTTCCGGTTTTTAGAAGAATTGTATATTGCCCGTTAAATGTTGAGTGCAATTCAACAATACTTTCAATATTGATTATTATTGAGCGGTGGATTTGAACAAATATATTCGGGTCAAGTTGTTCTGTCATGGCAGAAAGTGTTTGGCGAACTAGATGACTTTGTTGCCCAAAATGTATATGGACAAATTTATCGTCAGCTTTTATGTAATCAATATCATTTGTTTTAAGAAAAATAACTTTTCCGTTTTGTTTAATCAAAATTCGCTCAAGAGATTTTCTCTCCCGCCCGGAATCATTTAGCAGTTCTTTGATTTGAATTGATGTCAGGTTCTTTTCATACTTATCGGATATCAGACTGCGGGCGTGATCCAAAGCGTTTTCAAATCTTTTTTTGTCGAAGGGTTTGAGCAAGTAATCGATAGCGTGAAATTCAAATGCTTGAATCGCATATTGTTCATAAGCAGTAGTAAAAATTATTATCGGTAGATTTTCTTCTTTGAGATCATTTAGCACTTGAAAGCCGTCCATTTCGGGCATTTGAACGTCGAGAAAAACAAGATCAGGTTTGAGATCAATGATTAGCTCCAAAGCCTTTTTTCCATTTGATGCTTCGCCCATGATCTCAAATTCCGGTTCATCTTTTAACAAACGGCAAATGTAATCTCGTGCGAGCGGTTCGTCATCTACAATGATTAGTTTTATTGTTTTATTACTCATCAGTTCATTAATTCATTTAAAATAATATTGTTTTCAAACGGGATTTTTAGCGACGTGATATGTTCATTTTTATCTCCGTCGTAAATCA
>JBGTHN010000036.1:0-2773 GCA_041746235.1 Pyrinomonadaceae bacterium
CATCGCTTCCGGTTGGAACGCCCGCTTATGATTGGGGATTAAATACCGACGATGTGATAATTGCCGTTGATGGTGAACAGATAATGAGTCGCAATGCTTTGGACTTTTATTTAAGCCAGAAAAAAGTCGGAAATAAGATCAAAGTATCAGTTTTCCGTCATAATAGACTTCGTGAATATGAAGTAACGCTCGGCAAAACGCCCGCTTCCGGTTCTGAGATCGTTCCGGTTGAAAATCCAACCGAGGAACAAAAACGTTTATATCTAGCATATATGGGAGAAAGTTTAAAATAACTTTAGTGAATCGGACAAACAGAATAATGTAGCTGATTATTTTGTGATAAGTGGTGGAAAAGTGGAAAAGTGATAAAGATTTGTTTTCGATTGATAAAATATATTATCAACATTGACATTATTTTTTAGCAAAATCCTTGATTGAAAAACGGGTTAAACTTTTTCACCTTTTCACTTTTTCACTTTTTCATAATCTTGTTTGTTCGGTTTTTATATTTAAGCAATTATGTTCCAACGAAATTTTTTACAAATTCTTTTAATTACCCTTGCGTTATCGGCATTTGGTTGTCCGGCTAATTCCTCGAAAAAGGTTGAACCGAAAACGATTGCCTTGCGGGAAATTCCTGCGAAACGCTTGAATTATCGGTTTGAACCTGATGTTCCCGCACCGACAAATGAAGGGAAATTACCCGCTCAAAGCGATGAAAGAAACGAAGCTATTCAAACGGATTTTGATAATAATCGCCCGCTTGAGATTTTAGATCGGACAATTACTTCGCCGAATAAACAGAGAGTTATCGCCGTCTATCGCAAAGCCGATGATTTGGTTTCCGAGTATCGCTTGGATGTTTATTCAATTGACGGAAAACTCATCAGAAAAATTACGCACGAAGAAATGGCAGTTCATTTTGCCGATACGATCCGTTGGTCGCCGGATTCAAAAAATATTGCTTTTGTCGCCATGGTTCGCGGTCAGACAAAGGATTTAGAAGCAAAAGATTCGGACAAAAAAGAGAATCCAACTCCGACTCCCGAACCTGAAATTGTTTCGACGGATGAGGACGGAAATGTAAATACGGAAACTGAGGCGAATACAAACTCAGAAACAAATCAAAACGATACGACCGAACAGCCGAAAGAAGTAATAACTTTTCGCACCGAGCAGATCTATTTGAGTAATGCCGACGGTGACGATGTAAAACCTCTGACGCAAAAAGAAGGTGTGATATATTTTTATTTTGCCTGGTCGCCCGATAGTTTGGCTTTGGCGGCTTTAGCGACGACAATTACCGAATGGCGTATCAGAGAAGCACAACTTAGAAACGCAGGGCAGATATTTATTCCGCAGGGAAGACCGCGTTTGGTCGAAACGAACGGACGTGAACGATTGCTTGATGATTACGGAACATCGGTGCATCCCGTTTGGTCGCCCGATTCGGCAAAAATTGCAACGGCATTTAATTTACAAGTAAGAATTTATGATGTTATCGGTGAACAACCGACACAAGCCGCAATTCCTTTGAATAATGATCTATTGCTCGCTTCACAGGCGTTTGAAGAAAAGCAAAAAGCAGAAGGAAATGAGATTATTGCACCTGCGAATACGAACGAAAATTCCAATAGCGGAGACAATAAAAACACGGTTGCTACACCGGAAACAAAGACAACTTTGCCCGATGCAAAATCTTTGGTTACATTTAACCCGATAATAAATCTTGAATGGAATCAGGAAACTTTGCTTTATTTGCAGACGGGTTTTTTGCGAAATTTTAATGATGCGACCGAAAATGTTTCGAGCTATCTGCGTTGGCATCGTTTGGTTTTGAGTCCACAAGCCATTAATACGGACAATAAACCGACGTAATAATCTTTTTATTAAGGATAAAAAATATGAACTATGAAACCATTGCTGATATTTATGAGGCAAATGACAAAATACGCACAAATTTTATAAATCTTGTTTCAGAATTAACCGAAGAGCAGGAAAATTTGTTATCTGAGAACGGCAAATGGACACTTGGAGCGGTTATTGAACACGTTGCCAAGGTTGAAGGCGGAATGATACAAATTTGCGAAAGGCTTTTATCAAAAGCCGAAGCCGAGGGAAAAACTTCCGATGGTTCGGCGAGTCTTTCAAAGGCTTTCATCGAAGGCATAATAAAAGCCAGAACTGAAAACCAGAAATTTGAAGCTCCCGAAATTGTTCATCCCGAAGGCGGCAAACCGATTTCCGAGACTTTAAAAGTATTGGAACAAACCCGTGCGAAATTAAATGAAATGCGTCCGATGTTTGAATCTATTGAAGGAACATCGCATACATTTCCGCATCCGGCTTTCGGTAATTTATCCGCCCACGATTGGCTCGCACTTATTGGCGGACACGAAGTACGGCACATGGCACAAATTGAACGCATATTAGGTAATAATGACGGATAAAATCAGAGTTTTGCTGGCGGATGACGATCCGGTTTTAATAAGATTACTGCCAAGACAATTATCTTCCGATACAATGGAGATTTCCACGACCGACAACGGAAAGGCGGTCCTGGATGTTCTGCGTAAAATAGACTTTGACGTGATCTTGCTCGACGTGAATTTACCGGATATGTCGGGTGTCGAAGTGCTTTCAAAAATTCGTCAAACCGAAAATGCTCCCGAAGTCATAATGCTGACAGCAGATAAATCTCTGGAAACAGGCGTAGAAACAATGCGTCTTGGAGCTTATGATTACATCACGAAACCCGCTGAGCCTGATGAAG
>JBGTHN010000037.1:0-12000 GCA_041746235.1 Pyrinomonadaceae bacterium
ACAAGGTTCGCCTTTTACCTTTGCCGAGACCGCTTCCAAGATCGGTTTGACGCGATTATAGGCTTCAATATTCCCGCCGATCATTATCGAAGGTCCGCGTCTCGCACCTTCTGAACCGCCCGAAACTCCTACGCCGAGGAATTCAAAACCTTTTTCGTTTAATTCTGCTTCTCGTCGTTCGGTGTCGGGAAAATGTGAGTTTCCACCATCAATTATCAAGTCGCCAGCGTCTAAATGCGGAGTCAGATCGTTGATAACTGCGTCAACGATCTTGCCTGCGGGAACTAATAACATTATATTTCGCGGCGTTTCGAGTGATGCGAGGAATTCTTCCAGAGTCTTTACGCCTTCAACATCAAAATCTTCGCCTTCAACATTCAAAGCCTCAACTTTTTCGCCATCAAGGTCATATCCAACACATTTAAAACCATTTTCAGCCACATTGAGCAGGAAATTTCTACCCATCACACCAAGTCCGATCATTCCAAATTTCGCTTTTTCCATGAAACAAATTGTATACTCGTTTTAGCATTTTGTCATACGTCAATAACCCCGCAACCGACGCAAAAAACCGCAATTCCATCCAAGAAATTACGGTTTAATTCGTATAATCAACATTATTGATATAACTTTTGTTAATCGCTTTTCGGTTTTTTAGTTTTACGCGGTTCACCTTCTTTTTTTAGAGTAGAATTTACCCATTGTTGGTAAATACGCTTTAGTGTCAGGTCATATCCTTTTTGACACTTCAATTCGGTTTTCCCGGCTTCTTGTTCACTAGGACTAGCACCATTTTCATAACAGAAATTTCCTCTTTGGCTATAACCTTGCGGGCAAAAAGGTTTGCTAATTTTCGATTTCACTTCCTTACTGCCGTTTCCACAACTGTCGCGGAATCCTTCGAAATCGTGTTTAATTGTAAAGTCGCTGTTACATTTGAAAGCAATGAGCCTTCGCTCTCCATCGTCGTGCAAGAAATAGTCTGCACCGTTCACAGCCGTATAAGTCCATTTTGTCTTATTACGCAATACATAATCCAAACTCCCCCAATCCGCATCGGGAGTCCCTTTATCATTCCATACTGCCGCAACCGGTTTTTGCCAGCAAATATACTCTTCATCATCGTTAAAGACTGTCGCCAAAACAGTCTGCAATAATAACAGCGTGATCAATCCGGTAACAACCAACAAGCATTTCAATCCTACACCTTTTTTCATTTTTCAAACTCCTTCTTTTTTATTCTCAAATTGGAACAGTCATTTAGTTCCTGTAGATAGTGTCAAAACCGACAGAAACATTTCATATAAGTAGAAAAATGGAGTGAAAATGCATATTTTGCTTTATCCATAGTGAGATAATTTAAGCGAGATTTTTTTAGTTTGTCATAGGAGTTCGATATGTAATTTCGTTAAAACTTCGCTGATCGGGTTTGCAACTCCGAAATTGTTGACTGTTTTATAGATTTTTGGTTGTGTTTCATCGGGCGTTTCCTTGATCTCAAGATTTCCGTTCGCACCTGCAAAAATTAAACCGTTGGCATTGTTTGCAGAATCTACAACAAGCGAACCGCTATCGCCTTTATCAACAAATTTTTCGCAGATTTCCTTGTTAGGTTCGATTAAAAACTGGTTTTTGAAAAATGAAGATTGTGCTGTTCGATCAAATTTCACCCAAATATCAAGGTAGATCGAGAAAACATCGCCTTGTGTAAATCCTGTCGTGCGTCCAAATTTTCGGCAAGACTCTTTTATTTCAACATCTTCCTTTTCAACGTAGCCTTTTACCGTTCCGATCATCGGAACAATTGGTTTATGAACTTCCGCATTTGTCCAAAGTTTGGCAATGGCGGCATCTACAAAATTTGCGTCGTTTGTGTCATTTTCAAGTTTCGGGTGTGCAAATTGTTTCAATTCTCCTATTGCACGACTCGAAGCAGATTCGCCCGGACTCGGTTGCATAATCAGATCGTGTTCATCAACGACAGCTTTTCGCAGATCGGCGAAAACGTGCGAATTGCTCAAAAGATAAACATCTGATTTTCGTGGAAACAGACTTTTCTTTCGGCAAAAATAACCGATAGTTCCAAATTCTCCCGTCAAATTTGAATTCGCACCGCTGATTCCGCCCATAATCACATCCTGCTTTTCACGCAGAATCTTTTTGTAATCTTCTCTAGTGAATTCGGGAATAGAAATTTGCTCCGACAGGAAACTCGCTTGTGGCATTAGAATCAAAACAAGCGGAATTCCTCTATAATTATCGGGAATCGAGTCAGATGGCTGATCGTTGAACAATTTTTTATCGGAATTATTTACAAAAATCTGTAAGCAAAATTCTCCGTTTTCAAGTTTGCCGATTCCAATCGCATGAATCTTTTCCGAAGTTCCTTTTCTTAGCCAGATCGCACTTAATTCGTTTTTTATTTTTACTATCTTTTTTAATGTTGAATTGTGATAATTTTTAGACGCTCGGCGTTTTGAATTTGCCGAACGGTATCTTTGAATCAAATTCCAAACGATCCAAACAACTACCAAAACCGCGACAACCCAAGTAATTCTTGTGTTGTATGAAACAACGGTTTTGGTAACTGTTTGTGTTGTCTTTTCGTTTTGAAAAAATAATAGAATATGTTGATTCATCTACATTTCCAGATCATCAATTGAAGTTATATCGCTATCGCCACCATCAATAAGATGACAGAACATTTTTCCGGTAACTCCACCGCCCACAGATTCGGAATCCGAAACTATTTCAAACTCAAAATTTATTTCATCTTCACCCGCTAAATACTTATAATAATCAGGCATATCACTGTTGACAGCATCTTCGCTGTAATCCATATTTTTTATCTCAATGCGATAGGGCAAACCTGTCTTTTTAGATAATCTATGCGATTCTTCCGCTTCGCCAAATGTTATCTTGAAAACAACTTCGTCGGATTCGAGTTTTACGCCGAGCGTTTCTGCAACATTTCCAAATATTGAACGATCTAATTCATTTCCATCTGAACCTTTTTCAATTTTTTCAAAAAGCAATTCGGTATCGAGTTTGTGTGCGTAAAAAAAACCATTTTCAATATACATTTTTGAGATCGGATACCGATTTTCGCTTTTTGATTTAACTACCTTTCCACTATGCAGATCAGCCATTTGAACGATCCAGCGAAAATCGTTGACATCATCCGAATCCAACCGATTGAATTCGCCGTCGGCTTTGTATATTTCAAAACCTTCAACAATTGAATTTCCTTTAGCGTTAATTTCTAAAACAACACCGCTTTTCGGTAGATCGGTATAACTCGCAATATCTTCATAAACGATCAAATCACTTTCCACACCGTCTTTGAAACGCGGTTCTTGAATAGTTATTGAAAGTTGATGTTTGTCATCGCGAATGATCGCAATTTCGCCCCGTTGTTTTTCTTTGTTAAATAAAATTATTCCCAAGCCTGTAAATCTTACCAACGCTGTTGCTGAACTTTCTTTTATTGCCATTTCTTTTTTTCTCCTGAACTTTAATTTTTGCCTACATTTATTTGTGACTTTTTCACTCGAAACGTAACGAATTACTTGATGGGATATTTGAATGGTTTTGTTTGGGGATAAGTTAAAGGACGCAGTTGCGGAGCAGTTATCGTCCAATTATACGTAATGCTTACTGAAACACTTTTGCATTGTTTATCTGCTTTTATTGATTTCCTGACAGGCGAATCGCTCATAGTTATATTACTCGCATCAAAAATTCGCACACAAGCCTGACTATCGGTAATTTGTGTATTGCAACTTGCTAGAAAATTTGATCTCTGACTCGACAAAAAATTTTTTCCACCTTTTTCAAAATTATCTTTCCAAACCTTCGCATACTGATTTTCAATAGTATTTTCAAACTGTTTTTGTTTTTCAAGTGAACAATCAGGTTTTGGACTTGGAGTTGGGCTTGGAGTTGGCGTTTTTGTCGGTGTCAGACTCGGTGTTGGAGTTTTTGTTGGGCTTGGCGTTGGTGTTTCGGTTGGTGTCAATGATTCGACAATTGTTAGTTGTGGTTCCGGTGTCGGTGTAGTTTCAACTACGGGAATTTCTTTTGTAATTTCTTTCTGTTCATCTTCGGGATTATTGAAATATATCCAACTATTCAACGTAATTACGCTGATTACCATTATTACCAAAACAGTCGTTATTAACATCCAAACAAGTTTTCTAAATTGTCGTTTTCTTGTTTCCTTTTGAATAATTCTTTTTGTTTCTTTTATTGACCTTAAACCTTTCGTCCAATTTTCATCTGTTTCATTCACAGGCAAAAGCGGCGTTCCGTCATTCAGACAAAAACGCAACAATTCGTCATCAAAAAAACCTCCGCATTTTGGACAAATTTTCATATTTAACGAAAAAACTAATAATCAGCCAAACCGCCTGTCATAGAAAATGCCGACCAATAAACCGGATGATTAAATTTTTCACTTTTTAACATCTCAAGCTGTGCCTGCTGCAAAGCCTCGATGGTTGTCAGTTTTCCAATACGTCTTTTTTTATGAAAAGAAATCATTAAATCCTTCGTCGCATCCGAATCAACTTTCCAATTGCTGGCAACAACCATCGGCGTTCCCATCGCCAAAAATGTGCGTCCGATGCCGATTGCACCTTCGCTTTTATTAACCGCATCAAATCCAGTTTCGCAAGCTGACAGAACAACGAGTTTTGCACGTTTCAAACGCTTCGTGGAAAGTTCATTTGAACGCAAACTTTCGTCTGCAAATACAAGTTTTGAATTGCCGGGCGAAAAACTGTTTGCAACATAATGTCCTGCAAAATGTATTATTTCGTCCGATTCAAACTTTTTGAGAAAACTCACTTTCGTCGCATTTTCACCAATGAGAACTTCGGAATCTTTATAATCTTTTGCAATATTTTCCGCCTCTATCTCCGCACTTGGCAAATCAGCCAAATTTGGATTTTCTTTGCGGTCAAATGTCGGATTTCCGATGCTCAATAATCTTTCATTTGTTTCTTTTTCTTTTAATTTGGCGTTTTCCGAAGCCAATACAAAAACCGACGAACTCGGACTGTATAACAAAGCAAATTCTTCAATTAAATACTTGCCGTTTGGAGCGATAAGCGAAGCAAAAGGAATCTGCAAAAGTGATTTATCTGGAATCAAACAAATTGATTTGCCGGTTTCAAGTCCTTTCGGAATTAACATCTCATATAGTTCTTTTGCAGGTTTCTCAAGTTTTTGTTTATCTCCTTTTTCAATAATTGCTTTTCGATAAGAATTGATCTTATTTTCAAATTCCGCCAATTCTATTTTTTTCTCAATTAGTTCAAATTTATCTTTTGTAACGATCCAAATCGCCAACCTATCATTTTGCAAAGAGTATTGAACGATCTGCACATTTTCCGGCATTTTCTGTTGAATTTCTTCGATATTCAGAGGCTTTGAAATATCCGAATAATCCTTTTCAATTTCAGTTATGGATTTCTCCGATTTAACAAAATCAAGCAATGAACGAGCCTTTGATGTTTCAAGATATTCAAAGGCTTTTTCTTTAGCTTTTCGATTCAAAGCATCAGTAATTGCCGCATCAAAAACTTCCTGCTCATTTGTAAAAAAGGCTTGTCGGGTTGTATCTTCACGAATGTTTTGTCGGTAATTTTCTGATAATTTGAGGATTGTATTTAGTTCGTTTTGAAACTCATCATTACGGTTTTGTTGTTGCAAACACAACAATTTGCCTTTGTGAACATTGAATAGATTGTAGATTGTTTGCGGAATTTTCTGGTAATTTTCTATCGCTTTTTCAAAATCAAATATCCCTTCCGAACAATTTTGCATTTCACGTTTCAAATTTCCCAGATCGAAATATGTTTCAGCTATAACCTTTATATTTTCAGGATTCTCTCCACGTTTTAAAGATAATTCATTTGATTCGACGGCAATTTTCAACGCTTCATTGAATTGCTTATTTTTCGCAAGGGAATTTGTCAGATTTTTCAAAGAATTATTTAATGCTTCAGTCTCGGACAAATATTGACGACTAAATAATAAATTTTCTTTAGCTACATCAATTGATGTTGTAAGATAATCGCTTTTTTCAAACAGATCATATAATCCAAGTAAATCTCTAAACGTCTGACCTTTATTTGCATAAAATGTGCTGGAAAAGTTCTGACTTTCATTAATATATTCCGAAGCGTTGGCGATCTCGCCAAATTCAAAATAAATTTCGGATAAATTGTTAGCAGAGTGAATTATTTCGTAATTATTTTCATTTTTTCTGGCAATTTCAATCCCGATCTTATATTGCCCAATTGCTTTTGAAAAAAAGCCTTGACGAAAATTGCTAATTCCGAGCCAATAATATGCAACCGGCAATATGATCTTATAGTTTTTGCTTTTAGCTATTTCAATTATCGAAGTTATTTTCTCTATGCTTTCATCATATCTATTCAGATCGGGCAACATTTCTGCAACCGACATTTCAGCCATAATTGCTTCTGTTACATTGTCCGCGTTTTGAAATGTAATTTTGCTTTCTTCAAACTTTTTTACCGATTCAACATATTTTCCGGTTGAGATAAATTTAACGCCTTCCGCCTGTAAATCCTTACCCTTTAACAATTCATCAAATTTTGAACTATCAACCTTTGAGTAGTATTCTGCCAGTTCGGCGAAAAAAAAATCGGCGTGTTTCTCTTTTTCAAGTTCGCCGATCATCTTTAATGCTTCCAGGTATTCGCCTGCTCGCCTATCCTCGCTTTGTTTTGACGCTAATATAAACTCCTTTGTAAGTTGTTCCTGCAACGAAACTCCGCTAAAAATTCCTTTGATGTCATTGTGAATTTGCCAAATTCTCGCTTCATCCTTTTTTCGATAGGCGTTCATAAACGCTTCCAAAACCTCTTCCTTCGTTTTAAAACTATTCTCCCTTTGACTCAGAGTTTTGAGATGTTCGCGTGCTTCATCTGCCCATTTCGATTTTGAATCTTTTTCGAGATATTCGTTCCAAGCCTCTTGAGTTTGCTGCGGCAAATTCAACGCTTCCAATACCAACGCTCGATTAAACAAAGCCTCAAGCAAGTTTCCATCCAACTCCACAGCTTTTGAAAATTCTTCGTTTGCTAAACCCAAATTTTGCAATCTTTCATCCTTGTCGCCGTTCTTTGCAAATTCAAAATACGCAGTTCCAAGATCGTTTCGATATTTCGCATTATTATTTTGTAGTTCGACTGCTTTTTGTAAATTCTTTATAGCTTCTTCATATTTCGCTTGAGTCAAATAAAAAACTCCAAGTGCGTGTAGCGTCGCCGCATTCTCATCTTTTTCAACCCCTTCGAGCAAATTATTTTCGATCAAACGCAATTTGTTTTTATTCGCATCGTCTGAATTTTCGCTTCTTTCCGCAACATAAGGAGCATATTCAAAATCGGAAACTCTCGAAGTTATCGGGCGTTCTGTTTTGTATATGTCTTTGAGTGAAGCCAATTCATCAGAACTTCTTGGCAACAGAAAATAAACAGCCGAAAACAAAACCGCAACCATTAAAACACCAAACACTCCGGCATACATCGGTTGTTTCAAAAATGCTCGGATCGAATCGAATAAAATCGCTTTTTCCTCAAAAACAACTTTTTCAGTTTTCGCCTTTTCTTTTAATAAATCAGCAAATTCAACCTTTGAAATTCTTTCGGGATTGTTTTCGAGCGACTTTTCAAAATCCGACGCGTCTTCTTTATTTAATTTTCCAAACTCATAATCATTGATGAGTTCATCTTCGACCAATTCGACTTGATCGCAAAATTCATCATCTGTAAACAATTGATCCTCTATCTCGACAAGAAGTTTTTCATCTGAAATTCTTCGCAATAGATAATCTCTTATTGTTTCTGATTTTATGTTTAATTCTTTCATTGCTCTGGAAAATTATCGCTTCCGTTGCTCTCTATTTATATGTGCAAAATTCGCACAAGACGTAACGCATTTACCCTAAACTGTTAAACATTCCTGCATACAAACTCTTAATTTCTTCTTTATCCGCAAAATTTTCATACGCAAAGCCGTTTTGCTTATTTCCAAATTCTCCGCCATCCTTTGATGCAAATCAATTTTTGCTTGATTGCTCTCCGAAAAATAATCCATTATCAAAACACGACTTTCCGTTTCTAATTTACTCAAACACCTGTCCAAACAAGAATTTGAAGCATCTTCTTTTACTTCTTTTTTCGCTTCAACTTGAATTTCATCAATATTGTCGTGATCTTTTTCCGTCCGCAAAGACTCCAAAAAAACAAACTTCGCCACGCCGTAACAAAATGCGATCTTGTTTTCAACATCCTCCGTTTCTATTTTATTTATTACTCGATTGATGGTTTCGTCGGCAAGTTCTTCAGGAAACCGACATTTGCGGGTGGAAAAAAACGTAATAAGGCGAAAACGCAGACGTTCATATTCCTCGCCCGCAATTTCCTCGTTTGGGTTTAACCACACCAGAAATTTTGCAAACTTCTCGTGGGTAAGTTCTTTTTTTACACGAGTTTTAGCCAAAAAATTAACCTTGATTTTTAAGTTTTGGGGTAAATCAAAGTAAATGTATCTTAGTTCCTTTTTATTAGCAAGAAATAAATTTTTTAATAACTGCCGTTACGTTTCAATCCATAAAGACACACATAAGTGAATGCACGAAAATTTGTTGCATAATTCAAAAAACTTAGGAGAAAAAAATGAAACGTAAATTAAATTTAGTAATAATCGCACTTGTGGTATTCGCTTTTAGTAATACTCAATTCGCACAGATCAAACTCGATACCGGTTATAATGCGTCAAATCTTTCTTATTACAATGTGAATCAAAAAGATGATTATTGGATAAAGAAGAAACAATTAGGAACGGCTGTTTCATTGCAATCTGACGTTATTACCCCAAATAGTGCTTGGAAAACCGATCTATCGCCAGCAAAATGGATAAATGCTTATCCGACAAATGTAAATTCACAAAATGGTGAGTATGAATTTGAAAGATGTTTTTGTCTTAAAAGAGGATTTAGTGATGCGGCATTAAGTATCAATTTAAGAGCAGATGATTTTGCGGAAGTTTTGTTTAACGGTAATCAAATCCTTCAAACAGCAGCAACTTATTCATTCAATTTACCAAAACCAAGTTCGGTTGACATTAAAGGTGAAAAGTATTTTCGACCGGGCAAAAATTGTCTAACCGTAAAACTTAAAAATTTATACGGTGTAGCCTCCGGTTTTATATTAAGTGGACAAGTTACAGCGATCGGGTTAGATGGTAGTGCGAGTGGTGACAAACAGACTTTTCCAGAATGTTCAGCTTGCAGTGGAAAGGAAGGTTCTACAAAAGATCAAGTGGAAGAAGAGAAAAAGGATAAAAGAGATCGGATTCAAATAAAACCAACCAGAAATGGTCCACAATAGTTTCTAAAACTCATTTTCAAAATAAAACAACATCAGATCATAAATAAGGTTTGGTGTTGTTTTTCTTACGTTTTCAATCCAAACTTTGCAAAATGATGAAAGAATCAATAAATTGAATTTATGAAATCTGATTATGACATAATTCGACCAACAACATTTATCCAATCTGAAAAACTTTCAAGTTTTTTGAATTTGGACATTACAATTGCAACCGAAACTTTCCAACATACAGGCAGTTTCAAATTCCGTGCGGCTTATAATGTCGCTTTGAATGTTGATAATCCGCATATAATTACCGCTTCATCGGGAAATTTTGGACAGGCTTTGGCTTATGCTTGCAAGTTGTTAAACAAAAAATGTCACGTTGTAATGCCCGAAACTTCTGCGAAAGTAAAGGTTGAGGCGGTTAGAAATTATGGTGCGGTTGTTGATTTGGTTGATGTCAATAAGGTCGGACGTGAGGAAAGAGTCCAGCAATTGATGGACGAATTTCCAGAAGCATATAAAGCAAGTGCTTATGATGACCCGCTGGTGATTGATGGAAATTCAACTTTAGGCGATGAGATAGCTGATTTTGCGGAAGATTTTGATGCCGTCATTGTTCCCGTTGGCGGCGGCGGATTGATTTCAGGAATCTCAAAAGGTTTATGTCGAAAAGGTTCGCAAGCAAAATTGGTCGGAGCAGAACCGCTTATGGCAAATGACGCATTTCGTTCGTTAAAAGCGGGTGAAATTATCCGCAATCAATCCGAACCGCAGACAATTGCTGATGGTGCGAGAACAATTTCGCTTGGAACGCATAATTGGGAAATTATAAAAGACGGCGTGACAGAAATAATTGAAGTTTCGGACGAAAAAATAAAACAAGGATTACGTTTGTTTTTCGGTTTGGCAAATTTGAAGGTCGAACCAACGGCAGCATTGAGCTTAGGAGCAATTTTAGAAAATAAAGGTAAATTCACCGACAAAAAAATATGCTGTGTCGTCAGCGGCGGGAATGTTGACACAGCAATTTATCAGCAAATTTTATCAGAATGAATTTTATTTTCTCTGATATATTCCGTTAAAAGATACGTTTAATCCACCACAATTTAAGTTATCTGAAACCAACAAATATTTGCCGAGAATCTGCATTTTTACACGACAATCGTATTGATCTTCGCCATCGCCGACGTTCATTTTGTCTTTAACCGGCAAACCTTCGTAATCAAGTTCGCCGATATGTATATTATCTCCGACACCTTTCCAAAATGCGTTACCTTTGATTGAGTATTTACCACGAGATTGTGCGGCTTGTATATCTATACTGTTTTCGCCGAAAACCCATTCGCCCACCCAATCAACATTTCCCGGTTTTTGAGGTGCGTTTGCCGAAATCATATTGGCAGGAATCCAGCCAACCGTTTCGCTTCCCTTCTTCGGTTGATACCAAGCACAAACAAAATCTCCGTAAGTTTTGGAAACGATCACTTCATCGCCGGCGATCAAATATGCTTTGTTCTGACAATTTTTCCCGTTCGTGCAATCACCTTCATCGCCGTAAAAATATGTTTTATCGTTCTTTTTGCCCAATATTCTGGCTAATTTGAAATCTACATCTTGTGTAGTGTATAAACCATTTCTACAATTATTCGGCGGGTTTCCATCAATATAAGAAACTGTTCCAACTCTGTAAAACATTGAGCTTTGTATATTTGTCGGAAATTTTTCATACGGCACAACTGTTTCAAAAGCTCCCGCTGCGTATGGTCCAACTTGATATGGATCAAACGAGAATTTCAAGCCGTTTTTTGTAATATTCCAACTTTCAAAATTCTTTAGATCTTCACCGGCACCTTCTTTTAACCAATCTGCATCGGCATTTTCACCCTGTTCTTTTGTGAGTTGTTCAATGCTATTTTTTGAAATTATGGAAAGATAATTTGAGTTGTGTTTGAACAGATCAGAAAGTTGTAACTCTGTCTTATTTTTCAAATCATAATTTAAAGTGAAACTCCAATGATTTGGATGAGCACCACCTGTAAATTCAGAACGTCCGAAATTTACGCTAATAAATTCTTCATTTTCAAATTCGATCGTATAGCCGACATCAAGTGTATAATTCATTTCTTCCGGCAGAAACTTACGGTCTTCGTCCGTAAATTCGGACATTGATTTTTTGAAATCCTCGACCTGTTTCATCGCAAGGTTTTTTGCCGTTATACTAAAACCTTCGGACGGTTTATCGCCTGCAAGTCTCAATTCGGGATATTCAATCTCTATTTCCCATCTCTCTTTATCGCTGACATCTGTATATTCACGTTTGATGATTTGTCGTTTTAATTCGTCATCACTTGGCGGGTCTTGGCTTTGTGGGAAAACATTCAACGAAAGACAGACTAATATAAAAACTAAGTAAACTAGATTTTTTCTTAACATTATTCTTATTTTCCTCTTTTTTTTTGTTGGGATTTGCCACAGGATGAACGATGCAAAATTATTTTTTTGCAGAAATCCGGTTTTCTTTTAATATTTGCCTACGCAAATAATCAAGTGCCGCTTGCGATGAACGCCAACGGATCAAATTTCTGTC
>JBGTHN010000038.1:0-2734 GCA_041746235.1 Pyrinomonadaceae bacterium
TAGGTGCTGGTAGCTCATTATGTAGCCTCCGTAAATAGATGTGGTAATCGATTTATACTACACCTAAGTCTTGTTTATCTTTAATGGTGTATTTCAATCAATTATTTACAGAGGTTATGCACTTATCATACGAATTCAGCACATTTATTTAATTTCGTTTTTTAGGTTTAAAAACTTCTGCATTTCCGTTTGAATCCCAACGATAAACCGTTCCTTCATAATTATCTATGCAATTTTTCGGCTTAAAAACTTCCACTAGAGGATTAACATATTGAAGTTTATCGGCTGAAACTACATAGCAACCTGCTGTTTTTGCCAACTCTGAACAAAAATAATCTCCTAATCTAACGATGCTTTTGCTATAACCGGCAACCTGACAGGCAACTATCCAAATAGTTCCAACCTTTTGTCCGCCCATACTCAATAATTTCATAATGCCTAGATTATTGTGGTCAATTACAGTTCCCGTTCCGATATGCAATTTTCCCGGTGAACCATGGCAATTAATCACAACATTTTGTAAAAAATTGTTTGCCGTTTGCTTCGCATATAAAAGAATTTGAATAGTCACGTCATTAACTGTGACATCGCTTGCCAGATGCTCCGTAAACTCCATTCGATACTTGTATCCGGGAACGTCGTGTGTGTGTAAAGCCAATGCTGGTTGTTCAAGTTTTATCATTACTTATTATTTCTCCTCTTTTTTTTGTTTAAAAAATCCACACTACTAAATATAAAAAATCTTGAGTAGTGTTTTTCTACTCAGAGTTTCAGACGTGCTAAAACTCAAAAAAGTTGAAGGAATTTACGATTTTTTAAAACAAATTACTGCTTGTAAATAATTGTGCAAAAAGAGGTTATTAGATTCGTCTAACAAGTTTAAGAGGTCTTTTTCAAGATAATATATTGACCTCTTAAACCGTCATTTTTGCCTAATTTTTCTTTTTCTTTACTTTCTTAGTTTTGGTTTTCTTCCCATTACTTGTTTCAACAGTTTTCTTTTTACCTTTTTTGACAGTTGTTGTTCCCGTTTTATTATCAGTTGTTTTCTTGACACGTTTTTGCTTAACGACCGTTTTATTGCCATTCGATTTTACGACCGTTTTCTTTTTAACTTTTGTCGAAGTTTTCGGCGTATATTTAACTTTACTGACGGTTTTTACGCGGACAGTTTTTGATCTCGTAAAATTCTTTTTGCCAACAAATCTAACCGTTCTTGTCCGATAAATATTGTAAGTAACAGGACGACGAACTCGCCAATATGTCGGGTATCTTCTCCAACCGAACGCCGAACGATACGGACGATTATTTGGGAGAAACATCCATTTGATCAAATTCCATCCGCTCACATCTCTATAACTCGGCACAACATAATAATTTGCACCGTAAAATTCCGGAGTTCCTTGAATCTGAAAATTGTAATTGTTGACTTCTTTCTCAACCGCAATTATGGCGACATCTTGCGTTTCATCTTCATCAAGCACAGATTGCAGAGCGATTAGATGCGTGCCGCCTTCGACATTTTCTTCAACCCGCAAATAATCAACTTCGCCATTTTCGTCCAAATCGAGATTGTTAAGTCCGTTGTCAGAGTCGTTCAGATTCTTCTCAAAACTTTCCAAACTCTCAGAATCTTTAAATAATTCAGCGACCGCATTTAAGTCCAAACCTTCCGCACCGACTGATTCCGCTTCCTGTGCAAATACATTTCCTACAAGCAACATTGCCGTTATTGTTAATATGATTAATTTCGTTTTCATCTTTATTTACCCCTTTTTTTATTAATAAATCTCGTTGTATTTCAAACCTCTACTTCTAAAACTCCGATTTATTTCACATACTTATCGCCGTCCGCCTCAAATGTTCCTTTAACAGAATTTTTGCTGTCGGTAACGTCTATGCTTCCGTAAATTTTCGCTCAACTTAAACCGCTGATAGTGATCTTTCCTTTGATTACTTTATCGTCCAATTCAACCGATGTTTCCTTTCCACCAGCGACGTGATAGATCGTGACAAACTCAACTTTATTCGGTGCGTAGCTGTCCACATTTGTTTGATAATCACCCGCTTTTATTTCTGTTTTTTCGTCAGTTCCTTTTTCACCGGAGAACCCAAAATGAACTCTGAACTGTCCGTCTTTGTCGAGTTGCTTTTTTTGTATCGAAGAGATTCCGCGTTCCTTATCAAGTTCTATATTTGCCAAAATAATAGTTGTCGAAGAAGTTTGGAACTGACCGCTTCCATCGGAATTCGGAGAAAATGATTTAACCGAATGATTTGCCCAAGTGGAACTCGGCTCGAACTTTTTCTCCTGTCCGCCGATGTTCATAGTTATTTCTGATTTTTCAGCAGTAGGTTTGCTTCCCTCGTTTTTACTGTTTCCATCATTGCTTCCACCGCCGCAAGCCATAAAAAACAAGGCTATTGTAATTGCTAAAATTATTTGTATCTTTTTCATTTTGTTTTCTCCTTTTGTTTAATTATTAAAATGATTGACCAGCCATATTCCCGTAATTGTCAGGCGAAGGCGGATTATTATATTGACCGAGAACATTTGGATTTGGAAAAACCTGTCTGTATGCAACGGTAATTGCGGCATAGATCAGTGGCAGAACAAAAAAAATTCCGATACACAAAGCCAGAATTCCGCCGATCATTATTAATCCCAAAAGTAGAAATAATAGAAAAAGTCCACCGAAATTTGCCCAACCTGCTCTGGTACTGAGTTTTATAG
>JBGTHN010000039.1:0-1925 GCA_041746235.1 Pyrinomonadaceae bacterium
AAAACGCTTTCGAGCGTTCCTTGCATCTGCTCCTGACGAATCGCATTGGCAAGCGACGAAAACCCGACGATAAAATAATTTAGCATCGCCATTCCGGTCAGCCAGGCGGCAAGAGGGTTTTGCCATTGATCGTATTTGGCGAGCGGGAAACTGCCGAAAATCCTTGAGATAAAAAAGAACGTTGTAACTATTCCCAAAATCCAAATTATTTTAATGAAAAATTCAACTCGATACGAAAGCGCGAGCTGAAAATCGCGGATTATGAAAGCGCGAATACGGCGGAGAAGAACCATTTCTGTAATTTACACTTTTCAAATTTTGCAAACAAACGGCGAATCGCCAAATTGCAAATTCATAACTTTGTAAATACAATTACGGGATGCCAAACTTTGCCCGAAAGCCTCTTTTGCTTTGTGCCGGAATATTGTGGTTTTCTTCTTGTGTTGGTTCAAATGATGGAAACCGGAATGCAAACTCATTGGCGAATTCGGCAAGCGGCAATACTACATTAAATGAAAATGCGAATGTTGCAAAGGATGATGTTCTGGAGCTCGAACGGATAATAAACTTGCCGTTTGAACCCGATTTGTCATCGGTTTGGAGAGAAATAAATCTGAAAGAGCAAAGCGGAGAACATATTTCCGGACCAAATGATCGTAAATTGATCGCCGTTTTGAAATTTAAGCCTGAGGAATCTGAAGCGATTGTCGCCAAAGCCGAAACTTATAGACCGTCGGTTCCCGCGGTGCTCGAAGTTGAAAGTTGGTACCCGCCAGAGCTAATTGCTCAAAGCGGAAATTCCGGAAATGAAACAATCAAGGGAAACAGTTATGCCGCCAATGATTTCATAAAAACACCATTCATCGGCGGCAAACTTACACGCGTTGCGAATACAGATTTGTTTATTTTGGAACTAACTACGTTTTAAATCCTATTGCTTTTTTAATCGCTTCAATTCTTCACGAACACGTGCCAATTCAGCTTCAGCGGCCATACGAGCGTTGCGTTCTTCCAGACGCGCATGGCGCTCTTCGCCGAGCGTTCCTAAAGATTCTTGAGTTGCAGGATTAAAGAATCTCAATCCTTCTCCCGTATTCACGATCTCCAAACCTAATTCATCGCTAAAAATCCGGTCGTTTTTGACAGAGACATGTCGAAGTTCGCCATTGATCAAACGATAAGCAACAAGCGCTTCAGGCAGATAATCATATTCAGGATCAAAAACGTAATATTCCTTGAGACCAAATTGCTGATACAATAACCATTTGCGGTTCAGGTCTTCGCTCCAGGTCAATCGTGATGAAACTTCAAAAATTACCTGTGGAAAAATCTTTTCTTCCCATAATTTATACGTGTGCCGCGTTTTATTTGAAACGTCAAAGGCGATCATCACGTCGGGCGAAAAAACTTTCCGTTCCGTGTCTTGCTCGTAATAAACCAAATTATTGCCAGTTACATAAACATCATCTAAATGGTTAAAATAAATCTTAAGTGATTCAATTAAATAATAAATCTGGTCACGATGGATGTCGGTTTCCGCCATCGGTCTGGTTTCCATGTCCATATATTCTTCTGATTTTAGCTTTGGTTTAGCGATTACACTCATAGTTTATCCTCGAGAATTTAAAAGTCAAAAAATAATACCACAACTAGCAAAAAAACTTTATCGAACAAGTGCGAATTAGATAAGCGCTCGCTGAATTGATGGATTTGCTTGCCTTACAAATCGGCGAAATAAAACTGAAATTTAGCCGCAGGAATCTTTTTTGAGTAAATAAAAAATCAGGTGATCAGAATAGTGAGCCATCTATGTTCAAAATGCCTACTAAATCACCTTCTTTTCGCTTTTAATTCTGATAATGCTGGAATCCTAAAAAAGACACTTCACATATTATCATAACGCTTTAGCTTTCTGTAAAGAGTTG
>JBGTHN010000040.1:0-10850 GCA_041746235.1 Pyrinomonadaceae bacterium
TATGAGCAAAAATTCCTCCGGCGACGAGAATCAGGGCGATCGTGCCGACGACGCTTAGAAAACGGATAACGATGGGCAATAAATTGACTAAAATTTGTCCGAAATTAGTGGCAAGTCCTTTGTTTTTGGACGAAGCGATTAGTCTAAAGCCGAGGTCATCCATTCTGACGATCAGGGCGACCAGTCCGTAAACGCCGACCGTCGCAATCAAAGATACGACCGAAACTGCAAGTATTTGAGTGGTCAGCGATTTGTCCAACACAGTTCCCAACGCGATGATGACTATTTCAACCGACAAAATAAAATCGGTTGAGACGGCTGATTTTATTTTGGATTTTTCAATTTCATCGCTGTTTTCTGATTGCTCTACTTCAATCGGATGAGTTTGTTCGCCGCGGTGAAATATCCAATGCAGTATTTTTTCAATGCCTTCAAACGCCAAATAAAATCCTCCGACGAGTAATGCGACGGTAATAATAGGAGGATAGATCACGTTTAAAATAAATACTAACGGAACGATGATGAGTTTGTTAATGAATGAACCTTTGGTAATCGCCCACAAAACAGGCAGTTCACGCGAAGAAACAAAACCCGTCGCTTTTTCCGCATTGACCGCCAGATCATCACCCAATATTCCCGCTGTTTTTTTCGTGGCGATCTTGCTGGCTAAAGCAACATCGTCCATTAACATAGCAATATCATCCAAAATTGCAAAAATACCTGATGCCATAAGTTTATTTTAATTTAGGTTACAAAAATATTCGGGGATTTGAAATCCCTTTACCAAAGATAAGGTTTGATTTTAGTTTGCAAAAGTTTATAAAACAAGCCGAAACTATTAAACTTTTTGTAAAGCTGTTTTCAATTAATAATCTTTTCAGAACGTCAGATATTGAACCGAGAAATTAGCAGGGAAAACTTTGGATAATCTTGGAAAAGATATTCGCACCTCTGCAATCAGCGTTGTTGGCGTTGGCGATTCGGCGTAAGTTTATGCGGTGAAGTCGGAACAGCGATCGGTAGCGGATGGTTTAACTCTCGCAAATTAGAAATTAGAGTTAAACCATCCGCTACCGCAGATGATTCTGACAAGCAGCAAACCGCTCCTTGAGCGTATGTTGCGAATCAAAAAAGTCAAATAGTCCGTTGCGATTGCTGTTAGCTTGCCACGCAACCGGGATCAATACCTATTCCACAAAAATTAGGAGATCGAATCGCACCCCACGAATTTACTTTCAATTTCTCAGCACCCGATGTGTAAGTAAAAGTATATTGCGTCAGTTCCCATGGAGCGTCAACCGTGTCTATCTTAACTACCATCCAACACGTAGCCCCCGGTTCTATAGTTGCATTGTCTATTGCAAAATCCGAGCAATCTGCTCCCCACTGATTATATTCACTCATTGTTGATGCACGAAGCATTATACTCCATTTCCATTTATCTTGGTCAGAAGTCGCCGCATTAGGTAGTGTATATAATGAGCCTGGATTTCGCCAAAACATTGTCATCCAACCGAAATACGCTGCACCCGGAATCAAATGGATAAAAAGACCACCGCGTTCGCCAATATTGACAGTTGCGGCATCTAAAAGCACATCACTATGTTCTTTGCTGAGATCAAGATATTTCAGTGCATTTTGTGCCCAAAAAGGATCACTCTCTTTAAGAACAGAGACTAATTTGTCGGCACCGTTCTCATCAAGTGCAGTTTCGAGAATCGTCTTGTAACAAAAATCTTTATTTTTGATTGCCTCCAAAGTCTTTGTTGCACCAAACTTTGTCGCCAATTCTATACCGCGTCTTTTATGAATATCTAAAGTCATATTTTTTCTCCTTAATTTTAATTTGGAGCATCTTTGAAAGAATGCTCTCACCTTACTAGCGACATTAAAAGTAAAAAAGGGTCATCAGTATCAAAAAATAGTTTCCTTATTAGCTTATAAATTTGTTTCCAAGCGAAAGTCCTAATAAAAATATGAACCGACCAAAAATAAATCTTGATGTGATTGTTATATTGATTCTTAATCAATTGGTGCAAAAAATGGAACACAGGCTGCTCTCTCTCCGTTTGAGAAATTAATAAAATACTTGTGCGTTTTATTCGGGATATTTGTTGATGAATTTCTCGAATTTTTTCTTGTCGGGATGGTTGGGGACTTTTGAAAGGAATATCTTGTATTCGCGGGCTGCTTCCTTGTTGGCTTTGGCGAGTTGGTAAAGATGGGCGAGTTTGAGGTGACATTCTGCCATTCCGACGGGGTCTAGTTCGATGGCTTTGTTTAATGCTTCCGCACCGAGCGAGCCTTGTTGGGTCAAAAGATATGTTTCGCCTAAAAGTTGTTGGATGCGGGCGGATTTCGGATCAAATTCCTCGCCTTGTTTGAGGACAGCGATGGCGGCTTCGTATTGTTTTTGATCCATCCGAATGATGGCGACATTGATCCACGCGGGTGTGTATTCGATCTTTTGTTCGAGCGATTTCTTAAACGCTTGAATCGCTTCGTCATAAGATTTTTGGGTTTGATAAATTAAGCCGAGTTTTGCCCAAGCGATAAAGTCTGCGGGATCAATCGCGACGATCTCTTTTAATAATTTGATCGCTTCTTTGTTGTCTTTATTGGTTTCGGCTTCGCTGACTTTTTTGTAAAATTCGACGGTGTTTGGATTGATGGGATAAGAGAATTTGGCGGAAATTACGCCGGGTGGCTTAGTGTTGTCGGTATTGTTCGGGTTTATTTCAAAATCTTCACGAAGCTGTCCGTTGACGGCGGGCAAACTTCTCCTCGTTATTTCCGAGCCATTGATCTCGATTATCAAAGTGCCGCCCGAACTTCTCGGCTTAAAACAATAATTGCCGGTTTTGCTGATGTTGATACGTTCATTTTCTTGACGACTGCCGACCAGAGTTATTGTTACGTTTGGAAATTTTTCGTTGGGATTAAAACCGACGAGTTTGATGCGTCCATAGACATATGGCACGTGGGCAAACGGCGAATCAAACGACGGAGCATTGCCCGATTCGGTGCAAAAGTCATCAACCTGTGCGTATGTTTGAAGGGAAAATAACGCCACAAAAAATAAAAACATACCAAATGTAAATATTTGTTTCATCGTCTATTAATCCTCTATCGTAAAAATTGAATCAAGGTTAAATCTACTGTTGTGAGAAGTCAAGAATTATTTTTTATACAAAGTATTTAATGAAGGTCTTATTCTGACTTTGACTAAGACCTACAATTATCGAAAAATAAAGCAACGGAAAAGTCCTCTTTCAACATTTTGTGTTAAAATATCCGCAATATAATTCTAAACAAATTCAGGAGACAATTTATGAATAGATTTATGTCGGCAATCGTCGCAGCTGCAATTTTATTTACGTTTTCAGGCATTAATATCAACGCTCAAAAGGCATCGGATGAAGCAAAACTTATTGCCAAAGCAAAAAAGATTCACGCGGATGTCATTACGCTTGATACTCATGTTGATATAAACACGAAGAATTTTACGGATGAGGTAAATTATACGCAGAATCTGCCGACGCAGGTTACTTTGCCGAAGATGAAAGATGGCGGACTCGATGTTTCGTGGTTTATCGTTTATACGGGACAAGGCGATCTGACCGACGAAGGTTATAACAAAGCCTATTTGAACGCGATTGATAAATTTGATGCGATCCATCGCCTGACGAAGAAGATCGCTCCCGCACAGATCGAATTGGCTTTGACCTCAAAGGATGTCAGACGGATCAGTAAAGCCGGAAAATTGGTGGCAATGATCGGCGTGGAAAATGCTTATCCGCTCGGAACCGATCTTTCGAGAATCAAGGATTTTGCCGATCGTGGTGCAAGATATATGTCGCTCGCACACAACGGACACAGCCAACTTTCCGATTCAAATACTGGCGAAAGAGATAACAAATGGCTGCATAACGGCTTGAGCGAACTCGGCAAAAAAGCCGTCTATGAAATGAATAAATGGGGAATTATGATCGATGTTTCGCATCCTTCAAAGGAAGCCAATATTCAGATGATGCAGCTTACAAAAGCTCCGGTCATCGCTTCTCATTCGGGAGCAAGAGCCTTATGCGACCACAGCCGAAACCTCGACGACGAACAACTCGAACTTATCAAAAAGAACGGCGGAGTTGTCCAAACAGTCGCCTTTCGCAGTTATATCAGCAAGGAAAAAAGCGAACTCCGCACAAAACTTTCAAACGAAATAATCAAGGAATATGCCGACAAAGAAGATTTCAAAATACTCGAACGCGACGATATTATGAAACTTTCCGAAGAAGTGCGAAACGATTATTTTACAAAATTCACAGCCTTTCGCACCAAATTACAACCGACCATCAAGGAACGGCTCAAGGACACAGCTCCCGATGTCAACGTCAAAGATTTTGTAGATCATATTGATTATCTCGTCAAAAAAATGGGAATTAAACACGTCGGTATCAGTTCGGATTTTGACGGCGGCGGCGGAGTTGAAGGTTGGGACGATGCTTCCGAAACTTTCAACGTAACGCTCGAACTCGTCCGACGCGGTTATAGCAAAAAGGAAATCGAAAAACTCTGGAGCGGAAATCTCCTGCGTGTCTTGGACGAAGTGCAGAAAGTCGCCAAAAATATGCAGAGTAAAGGTTAAGGAATATTTATAAATAAGGCTCTTTGGCAATTAGTGGTTATTTTTACTAACAAATACTTTTTTTGTAATAATCATTTTACTTTGCTTCGGCAGAAGCATTTAGAAAATAGCCAGTGGTGAAGTGGAGCGTAACCTCTGGTTGTGATTACATAACACATTTTAGCTCTGAAAGAGCGACAGATGTTGTGTTGCACTCCTTCAGAGTGCGAATTATTTTTTCAATTTGTCCAGAGGTTACGCTCCATTTCATTCCGCTTCACCACTGGCTATTTTCTTTTCACGGCTTTGCCGTTAAAAATTAAGTTTCTACCGCTAATTATCAAGGAGTCTTAAAAAAATATATAGAAGGCTAAACTTATGAAACAGAAAACAAATCTGATCTGTCTGTTTGTGTTGTTATTGATCGCTCCGATCTACGGAATTGCTCAAGAAAAACATTACTATCAGACAGATTTTTCCAAAGAAGAATTTGCGGCTCGTCGGGCTAAGATTTTTGGAGAGATCGGTGACAAAGCGATCGCCGTTATCCAAGGTGCCAAAGGCGTGGCTGATTTTAATGTGTTTCGGCAGACGAATGAATTTTATTATCTGAGCGGGCTTGAAACTCCGCACGCATACCTTTTGTTAGACGGACGAAATAAACGTACAACTTTATATCTGCCGCATCGGGACGAAGGAATGGAACGCAATCAGGGCAAAGTTCTTTCCGCCGAAGACGCTGATTTAATCAAAGAACTTACAGGAATAGAACAGGTGCGTGGTGTAGAGTTTTTAGCAAATGATCTGGTTGGAACGGGATTGATCCGCCCTCCCGCACCGACACTTTACACGCCTTTAAGTCCGGCGGAAACGGGAACGGACAGTCGTGATGAATTGTTAAATGGACAGGCTCGTGTTGCTTCCGATCCGTGGGATGGACTGCCTTCGAGGGAAGCGAGATTTAAGAAACTATTAAATGAGCGTTTTCCGACATTTGAAATTCGTGATCTTTCGCCGATTCTGGATTCATTGAGGTTAATTAAGAGCGAAAAGGAAATTGAATTGATCCGCAAAGCAACCGAAATCGCAGGTTTGGCGATCATTGAAGCGATGCGTTCAACCGAACCGGACGTTTATGAATATCAATTAGACGCGGCGGCAAAATATGTTTTCTATCTGAACGGTGCGAGAGGCGACGGTTACGCTTCGATCATTGGCGGCGGAACAAATGCTTATTACGGGCATTATTTTCACAAGACCGACAAGTTAAAAGACGGCGACCTGGTTTTGATGGATTATGCTCCCGATTATCGTTATTACACGAGTGATGTAACCCGTATGTGGGCGGTCAACGGTAAGTTCGATAAAGATCAGCGTGAATTATGTAATTTTATACTGGCTTACAGGGATGCACTTTTTAAGTATATTAAACCGGGCGTAACTTCCGACTATGTCCTCGATTCAGCCGCCAAAGATATGGAAAAATATCTGGTCGGCAAAACATTTGCGAATCCCAATCACTTGAAAGCCGTCAAAGAAGGTCTGAAATTTCGCGGACATTTTCAACATCCGGTCGGAATGGCAGTTCACGATGTCGGCAGAGTTCGCGGCGTAAAGCTAGAACCGGGAATGGTTTTTACAATTGATCCGATGATCTGGATTCACGAAGAAAGACTCTATGTTCGGATAGAAGATATGGCACTCGTTACAAAAGATGGCGTTGAAAATCTAAGTGCTTTCGTTCCATCAAAACTGGAAGATATTGAGCAAACAATGACGGAAAAAGGTTTGATACAGTTTCGTCCACCGACTTCTTTACCATTAAAAAAATAAACAATATGAAACATTTGAAGAATATTTTTCTGCTCGGCTTGTTTTTGGTTATCGGTCTGCCGAATATCGCCTATGCGTTTCGTGACACTTATCCGAAGAACCCGAATATTGATGTTATCAACTATATTTTCAAAATAGACCTTTCCGACAGCACGGATGAAATTGTCGGCGAGGCAACCGTTGATGTTCGTTTTCTTAAAGACGGGATTCAGGAATTCAGACTTGATCTAATAAATGCTTCAAAAGATTTGGACGGCAAAGGAATGAAGGTAAGCAAAGTAGTTTCAGATGGCAAAACAGTCGAATACCGCCACGAAAACAATGCTCTGGTCATAAAATTACCTTCAACAGCCAAAGCCAATCAACGAAGTAAATACACGGTCTTCTATAAAGGTATTCCGGCAACGGGATTAAAGATCGCCAATAATAAATACGGCGACCGCACATTTTTTAGTGACAATTGGGCGGACAAAGGTCGTAATTGGCTGCCGACGGTTGATCATCCATCCGACAAAGCGATGTGCGAATTTATCGTTACTGCACCCAACCATTATCAAGTTGTTTCAAACGGGCTAAAAATTGAAGAAACGGATTTATCCGATGGAAAACGTCTCACGCATTGGAAGCAATCTGTTCCAATCGCTTCGTGGCTATATGTTCTTGGCGTTGCCCGTTTCGCCGTTCAATATGTTGATGAATTCGATGGAAAATCTATTCAAACCTGGGTTTATTATCAAGATCGTAATGCGGGTTTTTACGATTTTGGATACGTTACAAAAGAAGCCTTGGAATTTTATAGTAATTCGATAGGTCCGTTTTCCTACGAAAAACTTGCCAACATTCAATCAAACAGTGTCAGCGGCGGAATGGAAGCCGCATCTGCCATACTTTACAGCGAAAATTCGGTTTCGGGCGACAGATCAATTCGTTGGAGAAACGTGGTCATCCACGAAATTGCCCATCAATGGTTTGGAAACGCCGTAACCGAAAAAGATTGGGACGAAGTTTGGTTGAGCGAAGGTTTTGCGACCTACTTTACTTTATTGTTTATCGAACATCAATACGGACGTGACGCATTTGTGGAAGGTCTCAGATCGAGCAAAACTTCGGTTGACGCTTTTTATAATAAACGTCCTGATTATCGAATTATTCACGACAACCTAAAAGATATGAAGGATGTTACGACCAGCCAGATTTATCAAAAGGGAAGTTGGACTCTGCATATGTTGCGTGGAGTGGTCGGCACAGAAAACTTTTGGAAAGGGATCAGAAACTATTACGGAAAATACCGCGATTCACATGCCACGGTTGAAGATTTTCGGCGTGAGATGGAAGAAGTATCGGGCAAAGACCTAAAGGTTTTCTTTGACCAATGGTTATTTAAGCCCGGAACTTTGAAATTCAAAGGAAATTGGCGTTATAACACCGACAAAAAACAGGTCAGTATAAACCTCGAACAAGTTCAGAACGACGGCAGTTTATTCAAAATGCCGCTCGAAGTCGGTGTCTATTATGCCGGTCAAACCAAACCACAGATCGAGCAAATTCAAGTGGATGCAAAGTCGAACACTTTCTCTTTTAATGTTTCCGGTGAACCCGAAAAAATTATCCTCGATCCTAATTTATGGGTGCTAATGGATGCGGAACTTAAGAAAGTCAAATAAGTATTATTGACGATTCGGCGTAAGTTTATGCGTTGAAGGGCATAAACTTACGCTTTTGAAATTTATTTGCTTGGAATACCTGCCCAGAGGACTTGTTCGATCATCCATTTATCGCCTTCTTTTGAAAGCAACATATAATCTACGCCCCACCAGGCGGTTACTTTTACGGCGGCGATGTGGTTCGATACGTCAAGGACTTCGACAATTTTGGGAGCGTCAGGTTTGGCGAATTGTTTCTTTTCTTTGACATCATTGGCATAGGCGATCGCCTTTTCAAAGGTCATTTGACTGCCATCGCGGTATTTGCCTTCTTTTTTGTTGAAACCATAGCCGAATTTAAAAAGCGTCGGTTTTAAACTGTTCGTAAGTTTTGATGCGTCGCCTTCATAAAAACCTTCGATGTAACCGAGACCGGCGTTTTTCGCACCTGCTTTGTCAGCATCGGTCGGATCAGCGGTTGGAGTCGGACCTTCCCACAAAATTTGGCGGATCAACCATTTCCCATCATTTTTGGCGAGTAACATATAATCTATGCCCCACCAAGCGGTAACTTTCGTAATGGCGATCTTGTCTAAAACTTCGATCACTTCAACCTTTTTCGGAGCGTCGGCTTTCGGGAATTGTTTTTTCTCTTTGACGGTAGTTGCAAATTTAAGTGCTTCCTCAAAGGTCATAAAACCCGCGTTTTCATATTTGCCGGTATCTTTGTTTTTCCAAAAACCGAATTTGTGCATCGTCGGGATCAGAGCATTTGAAAGTTTTTCGGTGTCGCCTTCATAAAAGCCTTCGATGTAATTTAAACTGGCTTTTTCAACCGCTTCTTTGTCGCTCAAAACATTTGCAAATGTAAAACTGCCCAATGATAAAATAATGATTGCGATCAATGTAAATTTTTTCATATATTTAATGACGCTTGAGCAGGTCAGCAAACTCAAACGATGTCCTCCGATTTTTTATTTGATATTTTAACTTACAAAACATTTACGAAGCGTCTAGGGTAAAAGTTTTCTAAAATCTATTTTCGTCTACGGCAATTTCACCGCACAGATCGGTTTTGTAGAATCTTACAGTCGAAACAAAAAGGCGATGTAATTTGGTATTGACCAAATACATCGCCGATATTTTATTTATGTTGTTGAATGATCTGACTCAGATCAAGCCCGTTTATTGAGAAACAGCGTCTTTTGCCGGAGCATCTTCGGAAGGCGGAGTCTCACCCGAATCAGCACTTTTCTCAATAGTAACATCGACCGTTTTGCTGCCTTTCTTTTCGCCGGTATCGTTTACCATATCAGCGTTGAGTTTATATTTTCCGGCTGGAAATCCTTCCGACACAGGCACAGAATAGTATGCGACCGCATCACCATCAATGTCTAAAGAAACCTCAGACCCTTTTAAGATTTCGCCTTTGGCAAAGCCTTCAACATCTTCGGCGGTAACAAGAGAAAAATTGACCTTAACTTTGCCGGGGTTATTTGCAACGGCGGCGTTAGCAAAAAGTGTGTCGCCGGATTTGAAGGTCGAAGAAGGTTCTTTTCCTTCTTTGTCTTTGGAACTTGTCAAGCTACTCAAGTTCGCGGTGCTCATATTGCAAGCGACAACCATAAATATGAGTATTGCCAGAGGGCTTAATAAAGAAAATTTTCTTAAGTTTTTCATTTGTTTTTATCCTGTTTCTAAAATTTGTAGATCAAGGCAATTTGAATTGAATTCAAATCACAAACGGAGTTTACAAATTTCCAAACAGATATGCAATCTAAAATTGCACGCATTTGCGACAGTTCACAAAAACTAATAAAATTCAAAAAATAAAATGAACGGATTACAAATAATAGATTTGAAAAAAGCCTCATTTATGGACAGGCTTTTAAAGCGTGAACCGCGTGAAAATGCTTTTGTAGAAATAAACAATTTGCTGGCGTGTGTGCCGATCTTGAATCTTGATAAGGATTCAATCGAACGTCTATTGCAAAAACATAATGTTCCAAGGGGAAATGCCCGCCCAAGATTGCTCAATTTTTATGCAATTATTTTGAAAGATTTTTTAAGAAACCTAAACCTCAACAATCAGGAACTCGAAAACCTACATCACCTCCGAAACATTTTTTCACTTGAACTTCAGGAAGTCGGTTCGATTCACAGACAAATTATCCACCCGATCTATAAAATGCACATCCGTCAAATTATTTCCGATGGAAATTTGTCCGAACAGGAAAAGGAAAAGTTAAAACAAATTGCCGAACGCCTATACATTCCCAAAGAGTTTGCGGAAAAATTATACATCAACGAAGCGAGTGCTTATTTACATTCGGTTTTAGACAAGTCTATCGCCAACGGAATGCTTTCGGACAAAGAAGAGTTGGAATTGGAAAGATTGGCAAAGAATTTACAGGTTGAATTAACATTTTCCGAAAACGCCCGCAAAAACCTCGAAAGATGCCGTTATTTGTGGAAATTGTATATCGGCGAATTACCGATTGTTAAAACTCCCGTCCGTTTAGGAAAAGATGAAAATTGTGCGGGATTTGTAAAAGCAATGATGTATCAAGTCAATAATTCCAGAGTTCCGGTCAGATACAGCGGTTATCACGAATTGCGTGGACAAGAAGATTTCGGTTTTCATTCGGGAACATTTAACAAAGATGTCGTCGTCGGAAAAACCATAACATTTATAGATCAGGGAACACTTTATCTGACAAATTGCAGATTATTGTTTAGTGGAACAAACG
>JBGTHN010000041.1:0-3599 GCA_041746235.1 Pyrinomonadaceae bacterium
CGGGTCTGTGAAATTAAAGATCAAACGCAAAACCATCAGCAAAATTACGACCATCGTGCAAAAACCAATAAATCCAAAAACCACAGGATAAAGATTTGTTTGCAACAAGCCTTGCGTAACAACCTTTTGAAAAAATAAATATAAAACCGTTGAATACATAATTAAATACTTTCTCTATTATAAAATCTATAAACAATATAAACTGCGAAAACTATATCAAATCCAATACAAACCGAAGGATAAAAATTCGGCACAAACGCAACACTTTCGCCGTAATGCAAACCGACATCCCACAAAACGTGAGATGCCCAACCGATTGCCAAAAACCAAACGGATTTTCTGACACCCAAAAATGCGAAACAAAAATATATGCCAACACCTAAAACTTCAATCAAAATCCAATTCAAATCTGCCAAATTTTTCATTAATCCGAATAAGGCAAAACCGACATAGATCAATGATGCAACTACCAAACCGATAGCGAAAACTCCTTTCAAAACATCTTCTTTACCGAAATGGAACGAATATAAAATCGCCGAAGCGATCAATCCGCCAATAATTACTTCGATAAAAAGCATAAACTTAATTTCTAGCCATAATTTCTCTGCCCAAATATCGCCGTTCCAACCCTTATCAATGTCGCACCTTCGGCAATGGCAATTTCAAAATCGTGGCTCATTCCCATCGAAAGTTCACCGAAACCGTTTGCAAATGCGTTTTGCTTATTCAAATTATCACGAATTTCCCGCAACTTCTTAAAATATGGTCGCACATCGTCTGCGTTTTCAAAATATGGCGGAATTATCATTAAACCATCAAACTTTAAGCATTCACAACTTTGCAAAAACTCAACCAACTTCGGCAAATCTTTTTCTTTGATGCCAAATTTAGAATCTTCGTCCGCCAGATCAATTTGTGCCAGAACCGACAAACTCGTTCGTCCTTCTTCTAAACAAATACGTTCAAGCCGTTTCGCAAGTTTTAAAGAATCGAGCGTATGAATCACATCAAAATTCTCAACCGCATTGCGAGCCTTATTCGATTGCAAATGTCCGATCAAATGCCATTCAGCTTTTTCACGCCCGATCTCGGCAATTTTTTCAACCGCTTCCTGAACCTTATTTTCGCCCAAAACCGTCACATTCGCATCAATCGCTTCTAATAAAACTTCAACCGGATGAGTTTTGCTCACGGCAATAAGTTTAACATCGGATAAATTTCTCCCTGCATTTATCGATGATTCCGCAATCTTTTCGTGAATCAATTTAAGTCTTTCTGTCAGAGTTTCGTTCATTGATTTAATAATAGCAAAAATTGAGATATTTTTATTGAAAGGTCACGAAAATACAAAATTATATGTTTTGAAAAGTCTCTCTCCAATTAGCTTGATTAACCTAAAATACAGATGTAATTTTGTAATATGAGTAAAAGCTATCGCAATTGGATCGTTTATGGAATTTCATTGTTCAGCTCAATCATTTTAATCTTGCTGATGTTGCAATTTCGTGATTTTCTCAATGCTACAACCGTTTCACTGACACTTTTATTATCGGTTTTGTTTATTGCGATGAGTTTTGGAAGTCGTCCCGCATTGCTTAGCTCGATCATTGATATTTTAGGATTTAATTTTTTATTTTTGCCGCCGTATTACACATTTAATATTTCAGATTCGCAAAACTGGATAGCTTTCGGTGCTTTTTTGTTGACAGCGATAACTGCCGGACAATTATCTTCTTATGCAAGAAGACGGACGAGAGAATCCGAACAGAGGCGTGAGGAAATTGAAAGATTATACGAGGAATTGCAAGACGCTTTTGAACAAGCAAGTCAGGCAGAGGCTTTGAAACAAAGCGAAAAATTAAAATCTTCGTTGCTTGATGCGGTAACGCACGATCTACGAACTCCTCTCACATCTATCAAGGCTTCGGTAACGACTTTGCTTGTTGATAAAAAAGAAAAATTGCTGGATGAAGAAGGACAAGAAGAATTTCTTGAAATAATTGACGAAGAAACCGATCGTTTGAATGAATTTATCGAATCAATGGTCGGTTTGGCAAAGATCGAAGCGAATGCTCTGCACCTGCGGAAAAATCTGAGCGATGTCGAGGAAATTATCAACAACGCAATTCAACGTGCAGATAAACAGATCGCTTCGCACAAAATAATTATTGAAACGGAAAAAGATTTGCCGGAAGTTTATATTGATGCGGTTTCTATATCGGAAGTCATTTACACATTATTGGATAATGCCGCAAAATATTCCAAAAAAAATGCGAAGATCAGAATTTCAAGCAAAAAAATAAATGAAGACGAAATCGAAATTGCGATTGAAGATCAAGGAAAAGGAATCCCTGAAATTTCACGCGAAAAGGTTTTTACAAAATTCTATCGAAAAGAGGAAAATGATATTCATACAACTTCAAACGGTTTGGGTTTAGGATTAGCAATTGCACGCGGAATCGTTGAATCGCAGGGCGGAAAAATTTGGGTCGAAGATGGAACAGATGAATACGTTACTAAATTTGTATTTACAATAAAGATTAGCGAAGATTAGCGAAGATTAACAAAACTAAGAAGATTTGAACAAATAAATTATGGAACCGAAACGAATACTGATTATTGATGACGAACCGCAGATCACACGAGTTTTGCGGCGGAGTTTGATGGCTCATCGTTATGATATACGAATCGCTTCGGATGGCGAATACGGACTTGATCTGTTTCATAACTTTCATCCCGATCTTGTCATCACAGACCTTTCGATGCCGGAGATGAATGGAATTGAATTGTGCCGTGAGATCAGAAAAGTTTCGGAAGTGCCGATTATCGTTTTATCCGTAAAAGGCGAAGAAAAAACAAAGGTCGAAGCTCTTGATGCGGGTGCCGATGATTATATTACAAAACCTTTCGGTATGAGCGAATTAACCGCCCGTGTTCGTGCAAATTTACGACGTTCGCCGAGCGAAGAAGAAGCATCAAGTTTTGAAGTCGGTGATTTTAAAGTTGACCTTGCAAAGCATCTGGTTTTTGTTAAGGATGAAGAAATTCATCTGACACCGAAAGAATTTGAGTTACTCACATATCTCGTAAAAAATGATGGAAAAGTTATCACTCATCGAACACTTCTCGGAGCAATTTGGGGTGGAAATTTTACTGAGCAACCCGAATATTTAAGAGTATTTGTCGGAAATCTGCGAAAGAAAATTGAAGCAAATTCTTCAAAACCAAAATATATCTTAACCGAACCCTGGATTGGATATAGATTTAATTCTAAGGCTTAAAAATAAAATCTTTATGAACTTTTTATAAAGATTTTATCCTCATTTTACGAACTTTTTTTTATCATTTAGTTAATGCAGAAGAAGTAATTCTTAAATTATCTGCAAAATATTAATTAAATGGTGAAAAAAAAATGAAAAATTCAACAGCTCAAGTATTACATACTCCAAATCTTTTCGGACAAAAAGAGGAGTCCGCTAAAACAAAAGAAAAATCAGTCAAAGCAAAATCAAACTTCTGGGGATTAGCGATGTATATTTCCGGTGCATTTGCATTTGTAATTGCAGGGTTAGGACTTATACTTTGCGGAATGTCTCATT
>JBGTHN010000042.1:0-4009 GCA_041746235.1 Pyrinomonadaceae bacterium
TTGCTTCATCTTCCGTAAATCGCCTTTTGCCTAATTTGATGAACGGAGTCTGAAAAAACTGTAAAATTGGATGTAGCAACTCAGTATTGCCGTAACAATAAGAAGTGTAAATGGAAGAAAACGAAACGCTTCGGGCAAAACTACGCCGAGCGTTTGTTTGAACATCAAACCTAACAAAACTGCAAAACCGACAATTAAACTTCGTCCGAATAACCAGTTCCCGAATTCCGGTTTCTCGTCTGTGTTTATAAAATATGGCAAAACGGCAACTGCAATAAGTGTAATTGCCAGAAAGACCATATCGAATGCTACAACGCCTAAATGTTGTCCAAAATCTACCGCCAAAAAGAACAGGACAAAACTTGTATCAATTGCGAAGTTTGAATTTTCGCCGGTTTTAACTTTCGTAAAATTTGAAGTCGCTTCCATTTTCTTGGTTTCTCCCAAGACAAAACTGCTGTCTTCTAAATGTTATTTTTTTGTTTTCTGGTTGCTAAATTGCGAATAAGCTACACGGAATAATTCTGAAAGAGCCTTTGCTGTATCTTCCGAAAGATTTTTATCGGCACGTAGATGTGCTTCGACGATTTCCGGTGTTGCTTCGTGCGGGTAATAAATCACGGGTTCAACATCATCCGCATTACCTTTTTTTCTCATCACACGATCAATCGGCATATCGAGCCAATCTGTTAAACGTGCGATATTGTCAGCATCAGGTTTCCCTGTACCGTTTTCGATGCGTGAAAGTGTTGAAGCAGAAACTTGTGTTTTATCCGCAACATCACGCAAACTAAGTTTTAGTTCTTCACGACGGCGTTTGATCGCACGTCCTAATTCGATCGTGCTTATCATACTGTCGTTTTTTATTTTATTTGCCATAATTGTTTCTCCACTACCTACAGATTTTATTAACAAGAAGTTACAAATTTGATTCCTCTTGTCCCATCTATAAAACAAGTTATCATAAAAATATTTTAATTGCAACACCCTGTTTCACGCTTGCAACATAAAATACTGTATGATACTATGTTGCATAGATGAAACGATTTTAGTTTTATCGGCTTCTAAGTAATAAAAGAATCAACAGTTTACTTAGAAAGTGAGGTAAAAAGATGACAGCAGTAATAGATAAAAATAATCAGGACGAAAAAAGAGAAAAAAGAGCAAAATCAATTTCGGCGATGGGTTTAGTCAATCGTGATGGCGATTTGTTTCGTGTTTCAACTCCTTCTCTGCGAGGTCGGCAAACTTCTTATGAAGTCCGACGCGACGAAGAAGGAAAGATTCGTTGTAATTGTTTGGAATTCGAAGAAGCCGTTATCGAGGATTCAAAATTTCGATGCGAGCATATTTTAGCAGTAAAATTTGCACTCGTTGATCAAAACACCGAATCCGTTACCAAGAAAAAACCTGTGAAGGTTGAAACCGAAATTACTGTTTCAAAAACAAAAGACGAAAACGCTACTGAGTTACGCGAGTCCAAGCGTAGCGAACAGAAGGCAGATGAAGTTCAAGAGGAGGTTTCGGTTAATGGACGAGCCGAAACGAAACAAAATCTTGAGCCGAATCCACTTGCGAACACACGAGGTAAAAATAAAATGACACAGAATAATTTACAAGAAATGCCGTTTGTTACGGCTGAAGAAGCAGCAACATTTGAAAATTCAAATGTTCAGGATCTAAATTTTGAAAATTCAAACAATGTTTTGGATTTTCCGACCAAATTAAAGCAACTGCGAAAAGATGTTGCACCAAATCTGGTTAAACAAAGACAAGGTTGGACAAACCGCAATGGCGAAGTTCAGATGGTTGATTATGTTGAATGGCATACGGTTGCGGACATTTTGGATGAAACAACTCCAAATTGGATGCACTCCGTTAAAGACATTCGGCAAATCGGAAACATAATTACTGTAACGGTTGCAATTACGATTGACAAAATTACACGCGAAGGAATCGGAACCGGTTTAGCCGATTCTGAAATGGGAATCAAAAAAGCTGAACACGACGCTTTGAAACGTGCCGCTGTAAAATTTGGTATTGCCCGTGAACTCTATAAAAAAGAATCCGATACGATTGAACGTGAAGGTGCAGTTCCGATTCAGGCAAACAATAATGAAAATGGTTTTCCTGCAAATCCGATCGCCAAGTCGCTTTCTGATTTAGTTACGGCAAAACAACTCGGAATGATTCGTGCAATTTCGAGAGAGATTGGAATAGATGCCGATGAAGAATCAAACAAAGTAATGAATTGTCGAACCGATGAATTGTCAAAACGTGCGGCATCGAGTTTGATTCAACATTTGCAAGATATGCAGCAAAATCAAGACCAAATGACACAAGCACCAATGCGTCACGCAAGTTAAGTCGGGCTAAATCCTAAGTTTTGGAAGTATTGAATTAAATCTAATTTTTCAATACTTCCTTAATTTTATGAATTTTCCGGCTAACCAAATCTGAGTTGCGAACTTAACCGTCCGCTTTCTCCACGAAAGTAAAACCGTCACCTCACTCGCAACTCAGTACTAATTTTTATTATAAATATTTGATAATTAGTGATAAATTCTTTTACGACTCACCAATTTATCCAAAACTTTTTATTTCAAATCGAACGCACAAAGGGTGGAAATTAAAAATAATAGGAGAACAAAAATTATGTCAGAAGGAACACAAGAACAAATGGCGATGCCAAAACATGGAACATATTGTTGGACCGAAATCGCTTCAACAGATCTGGAAACAACAAAGAAATTCTACACAGAATTATTTGGCTGGAAGATCAACACAAGCCAAAATGACGAAATAGGTATGGAATATGCTGAATATGACACGGGACTTGGTCATCCATCAGGTGGAATGTATGAAATGAAAGAAGAAATGTTTGGAGGCGAAATTCCGCCGCCGCATTTTATGAACTATATTTCTGTTGATGATGTTGATGCTTCGGCTGAAAGGATCAAAGAACTTGGCGGAAATGTTATCGGCGAACCGATTGAAATTCCAAAAACCGGTCGTATGTGTGTTGTTCAAGACCCAACAGGTGCAACATTTGCAATAATAACGCTTAAATATGAATAAGAAATTTAGAGCAAATAATTCTCATTAATAAAAAAAAAGCTGAAAGTTTATTAAAGAACTCTCAGCTTTTTCTTTTTGCAAAAATAAATTGTTAAACCCGATTTCCCTTAAATTCCAGAGGCATCGGTATCATCGGAGCATTCATTGTTCCTTCAAATAAATCACCAACAACATTTCCTTTAATTCCCAATTCAAGTTCTTGACCTTGAAATTCAGTTTTTACAGTTGCAGAAACTTTATTTCCAACTACTTTTCCTTCACTGATCTCACCTTCGCCAAGCATAGATTCAAGTTTTCCCGTAAGAGTTTCGCCATTTTGTTCAAGACTCAAATTCACCTCAAGTTCTTGCCCCATTGCTTCAACTGAAAGTTTCCAATCTCCGGCGACATTTGCCGTTTCTGTATTAGAATTTTCGGTGTATTTACTTATGTCTTTTGGCTTTCCTTCAGTATCAAAAATTTCAACATTTTCTGCATAAGATTTGGCTTGTGGTAAAACCTCTTCGGCATCGCCAACAATGACCATTGCAAGTTTTTCGGGCGAAATATATTTATTTGCAACTCGTTCGACATCTTCCAAAGTTACGGCATTTATATTATCTCGATAAGTTTCCAAATAATCTTCCGGCAGATCATAAAGCAATTGAGAAACTATCAAACCTGTTAAACCGCCTTGCGTTTCGGCACGAATTGGAAAAACTCCGGTTAAATAATTTTTTGCATCATTTAATTCTTCTTCGGATGCTTTTTCGTTACGAATTTTTTCTAGTTCATAGAAAAATTCTTTGAGCGATTCGCCAGTAACAGATGTTCGAACTTCGGATGTTGCTTCAAATGAACCTGCCAACCTTCTTGCATAAACTCTCGAATATGCACCGTATGTGTAACCTTTTTCCTCACGTAAATTCATAAAAAGGCGAGACGATGCACC
>JBGTHN010000043.1:0-1986 GCA_041746235.1 Pyrinomonadaceae bacterium
TATTCGGTCAAAGTCGTCGCACCAATTATGCGTAATTCGCCGCGTGCCAAGGATGATTTAAACATATTTGCGGCATCAGACGAAGTTCCCATTGCCGCACCTGCACCAATGATCGTATGAGCTTCGTCAATAAATAGAATGATATGTTCTTTTTCCTTAACTTCGTCAATCACACCTTTAATGCGTTCTTCAAACATTCCGCGAAGCATCGTTCCCGCAACCATTCCGCCCATCTGCAATTGGACAATATGCGAATTGCGTAATCTTTCGGGAACTTTTTCCGGTTCAAGTTCGATCATTCTCGCTAAACCTTCAGCAACAGCAGTTTTTCCAACTCCGGGTTCACCAACCAGCATCGGCGAATTTGAACGCTCTTTGTGCGACAAAATCTCGATCATCTGTCGAATTTCTTTTTCGCGTCCGATGACCGGTGGAATTTTATCTTGCCGTGCCATTTTATTAAGCGACACGCCAAAATGTTTTAAATAAGATGGTAATTCGTATTTTTTGCGAATGCGGTCTTCTTCTTTTTGACGTTTGCGGATTCTTGTTCGTGCGGTTTGCGAAAGTTCTTCGTAACCAACTCCAAGATTTTGCAAAATATCATTTAAAAGTGAGCGTTCATCATTTGATAAAACGTAGAATAGATCGCTTGCGTCAATCACCCGACGACCCTGCGACCTTGCTCTATCCATCGCTCGTTTAAACAAATCCGTCGTTTCGGGAGCAATGCGGAAACCTTTTCCCGTATGCTGTTTTCCGCTGTCAACACGCTTTTCGATCAGCAATCTGACCGAACGCGGATCAACTTGCAAATCCCGCATCGTCGCGTTAAAAAGTTCTTCTTCTTCGTTTGTCAGCGAATGAAGAATGTGTCCGATGGAAACATAATTCTGGTCACGGTTTCTTGATTCATCCAATGCCGATTCCAAAACACGCCGCCCGCTGTCGCTGAATTTGTCTTTATAAGTTTCAATATCTGCCATATAATTCTCTCGTATCAAAGCTAAACTTATGATGCCTTCAAACAGAAATAATCTGCCTGCATATAAAATGATAACATTTGGGGGTAGTAGGGAAAAGGGAAAATGAAAATATTATTTTTCACAAAGTCCGTTTATTTTTTAAGTTTTGCGGTATTTCCTCTATTTTAATTGATGGCGTAAGTTTAAAATGAGTTTGCTTTACTCGATCTCGGCGTGAAGCATTACAAAATCTCCGCCTGCTTTACTGCGTTTGGCATAAGCGGTTTTGTAATTTATTTCGCCCGATTTCCCTTTCCAAGTTTCCGATAAAGATTCGCTTTTAACTTTATTCATTCCGCCGACATCTATCTTAAAAATTTCGGCAAGTGATGAACTTGAAGATTTTTCGGGAGTTCCCAAAAGCAGATTAAAACGCTTCGCCTGATCTTTATAAAATCTGACGGACAAATTTTTCGGATGTCCTTCAACTTTATATTCACGATATTCGCCCGGCATCAATCGCGGATTATCTTTTATCTCCGTAATTTTTACAGGTTCGCCAAACATCTCATCAAAATCCTTTGCAGACTTATCGGCAAGTTTTGGAACATCAACTATTTTTACAGATTTCGCAGTTTCAACAGATTTCTGAGGTGTGGCTTTTTGAACGGCAGTATTTATATTTGAACTAACTTTCGTTTTATTCTCTTGCTCATTTGAAGAATCGCAAGCCATTACAAACGAAATTAAAATAACGCCAACAGATAAATTTACAAGATTTTTCATCATTTATTTCTTTGCAAGTAAAAAAGAAAATAGAACATGGGTTTCGCTGATTTATCAGATTAACACGGATTAAATCCAAAAAAAATCTGCGAAAATCCGCGAAGTTCGCGTTCTATTTCTTATAATCTTGAATCTTAAATCTTGAATCTTGAATCTCAATAAGCGTCAGGAGCGGCTTTTTCCATCCAGCGTTCGGGGTATTTTAGTTCAGTAAACCCATATTTTTCGTAAAGCG
>JBGTHN010000044.1:0-4700 GCA_041746235.1 Pyrinomonadaceae bacterium
GGCGAATTTATTTCGTGTTCAAATTACCCGAAATGCAAATATATCAAACAGGAAACAATTGATATGGCTTGCACTCGTAAAGGTTGTAAAGGCGAAATTGTCGTCAAGAAATCGCGTCGCGGAAAAGTATTTTACGGATGTAATGAATATCCCGAATGCGATGTCGTATTTTGGAACAAACCGCTCAAAGAAAAGTGTCCCGAATGTGATGCTTCGTTCGTTGTAGAAAAGACCACAAAACGAGATGGCACAGTTCGCTATTGCACTCATTGCCAGCAAGATGCTGGCGTTCCGTTTCCACCCTTGATTCGCATTACTAAATAAAATGTAAAAACGTCTGAGTCTTGAACCTTAAATTTTGAATTTTATCTAAGTTTGCCAGGTAAGCGTAAAAGCAGGCGGAACATTTTTGATGATGAGCGGACTTTTTTGGGATTTTCCGTAACGACTTCGCATAAACTCACGTAGTTTAATTGCGGAAGGCATATAGTAGCCGTGAGCGTATTGAAATGTACGAAACATACAACCTTGATCCATAAATTTTTCGATCTCCGAAAAAATTCTGTCATTCACTTCATTCGGCATCGAAACAAAGGGCAAGCCGGAGAGAATATAATCAACTTTTCCGAGTTTTGAGCGTCTATGAAGTGCAAATGATTTACAGGCATTTCCACGCATAAAACGCATATCGGGAAATTTAGTTCGCAAAGATTTAACTAAATTCTTATCCAACTCTAAACCTAAATATGATTCTGAGTTTGGCACAACTTCTCTTATCAATTTAGTGAACGAGCCTGTTCCGACACCAAGTTCGAGAATTATAGAATTCTCATTCGGCTCAATACCTTTAAGCATTTTATTAGAAAGTTCGGGTGAACTGGGAGCAATTGCACCAACTTTAAGTGGGTTTTTCAGAAATGCTTGAAAAAATTGTATATTTTCGTTCATTAAAAAGTTTTGGAGAAAAAAGGTTTAGAACCCAAACTTTATTTGGCTGAACTTGAAACTTTTGTTTCTTTATCAGATTCCGCATTTGGAGTTTCGACGCTTATTTTATAATCACATTCCTCATTATTGCAATAGCGAACTGTGCCATCTCGTTTTGTGGTCTTTTCTAAAACGAACGAAGCATCACATTCGGGACACTTTTCTTTGATCGGTTTGTTCCAAAATACGACATCGCATTCGGGATATTCGTTGCAACCATAAAAGACTTTTCCGCGACGCGATTTCTTGACGACAATTTCGCCTTTACAACCTTTACGAGTGCAAGCCATATCAATTGTTTCCTGTTTGATATATTTGCATTTCGGGTAATTTGAACACGAAATAAATTCGCCGAACCTGCCTTCGCGTTTGACGAGTTTTGCACCATCTTTCGGACATTCTTCATCGAGTTCGACCGGCGGAGCGGTTGGTTTTTGATCGCCTTTCGGAATCTTGCGAATATTTTTGCATTCGGGATAACCCGTGCAACCGTAAAATGAACCGAAACGCCCTTTTTTCAGAGACATTTCCTTTCCGCAAAGTTCGCATTCGGGAATAGCTTCGGTCGTAGATTCGCCGCCTGATTCTGAATCTTCAGCATCTTTTTTGCTGGCAACTTCGCGTGTGTTTTTACATTCGGGATAATTTTCGCAAGCAAGGAATTGTCCGTAGCGTCCAAATTTTATAACCATTCCGGCATTGCATTTTTCGCAAACTTCATCGGTTGGAATTGACTGTTTTTTCTTGCCTTTGATGTTTTCTTTGGCGGCTTCTAAATTAACCGAAAATCTATCGTAAAAGTCCCGCATTGCCACACGCCAATTGAGTTTTCCTTCCTCAATTTCGTCAAGGCTCGTTTCCATTTTCGCTGTATATTCAGGATCGAAAAGTTCGCTGAAATTTTCAACTAAAAGATCATTAACGGTTGTTCCGAGTGCGGTTGGATGAAAGCGTTTATCGATTTTTTCAACATATTCGCGGGTTTGAATTGTCGTCATAATTGCCGCATAAGTTGAAGGTCTGCCAACGCCATTTTCTTCGAGTGCTTTAACCAAAGTTGCTTCGGAAAATCTCGGTGGCGGTTCGGTTGAATGTTGATTCGGTGTGATCGAGTTAAGTTTCAAATTGTCGCCTTTTTCAACCGGCGGCAAAGTCAGATCAGCATCGTTATCATTACTTTCCGTACTACTTTTTGCTTCCTGATAAACTTTTAAGAATCCATCAAATCTTTGAATAGAACCCGTTGCACGAAAACCGAATCTGCCCGCTGTAATATCAATTGTCGTTTGGTCAAAAATCGCCGCCGTCATTTGCGAAGCGACAAATCTTTGCCAAATTAATGTGTAAAGTTTTAATTCGTCGGAATCGAGATATTTTTTAAGATATTCGGGCGTGTAATTTACATCCGTCGGGCGAATCGCTTCGTGAGCGTCCTGTGCGTCTTTTTTCGATTTATAGTTTTTCGCTTTTGCAGGCAGATATTTGTCGCCGTATTCTTTGCCGATAAAACCGCGTGCATTTTCCAGAGCATCGTCCGAAACGCGTGTCGAATCGGTTCTCATATAAGTTATAAGTCCCGTTGCACCATCGCCTCCGATCTCTTTTCCTTCATAAAGTTTTTGGGCGACGATCATTGTTTTCTTGACCGAAAAACCATAACGACGCGAAGCATCTTGTTGTAATTTTGAAGTAATAAATGGCGGAGTTGGATTTCGTTTGCGTTCTTTTTTCTTTACTTCGTCAACAATGTAATCTTCTTTTTCGGCTTCTTTGACGATTTCTTTTGCCTGTTTTTCATCTTTGATGTGAATTTCAGTTTTCTTCACATCTTCATCAAATTTTCCGAGTTTAACGGTTTTGTCTTCTATCTTGCGAAGTTTCGCATCAAAACTCGGTGGCAATTTTGCGGCTAAATTTGCAACGATTGACCAATATTCGGTTTTTACAAACGCTTCAATTTCGCGTTCTCTTTCAACAACTAATCGAACTGCAACTGTCTGAACACGTCCCGCCGAAAGTCTTCCACCGATCGTTTTCCAGAGAATCGGCGAAACTTTATAACCAACCAATCTGTCTAAAATCCGTCGTGCCTGTTGAGCATCAACTAAATCTGCATTAACTTCTTTCGGTTCTTTGAACGCATCGAGAATCGCCTTTTTCGTGATCTCATTAAACATCACACGATGAACAGGCTTTTTATTTCGCTTCGTCAATTCTTCCGCCAAATGTTGGCAAATCGCTTCGCCTTCTCTGTCCGGGTCAGCCGCGAGATAGATTGCATCAGCAACCTTTGCCGCCTTTTTGAGGTCGGAAACGGTTTTTTTATTATTACGTTTCTTTTTATCGGGAATTACTTCGTATGTTGGCTCAAAATCATTATCAACGTCAACGCCTAAATCTTTTGACGGTAAATCTTTGATATGCCCGATCGAAGCCATCACAATGTAATCACTTCCGAGGTATTTATTTATCGTTTTTGCCTTTGCAGGTGACTCTACTATTACTAAATTTTTACTCATTTATTTTTTATAAAACTAATTAAAATAATTCCGAAAGAGGTGTAATTGTTACTTTATTTTTTTTCCGTTAGCAACCAAAACTTTAACTTTTGATAAAGTTAATCCCTCGAATTCCGATTTAAACCAAGTTTCAACATTTCTCTTAAATGTATGAATTAAATGTTCCGAACCGTCATTTAATGTTACAAATACTTGTAAATTTATCGTTTCGTCATCTTCAACTATACAAACTGTGTCAACTACTTCTCTATCTTCTATATCTTCGTGTTCCGCTTCCTTTAATCTAAAAGAAGCCTCGGACATTTCCATCGAACCCAAAAATGGCTCGATCCCGTAAGCCCTGCGAACTGCGTGACATCTATCGCTTCCGGCTTCAAATTTTCGGCAGGTCAAAGGTCTGTCTTCATAAATTCGGCAATTTACTTTTGTTCCGATCTCTCCTTCCAACGCGACACAAGAAAAATCAACTTCCTTACGTTTAATAGAACGATCTACTAAATAATCATCATTTTTGCCTTTGCCGTAAATGTCCCAACTATCTTCTGCCGAAATCTTGTCCATCGGAGCAACATCCACACATACAAAAGCCGCACAACATCCGCCACACGTATCGCAATCAGGAACAATTTCGTCAAAAGGTGTGATTACATTATTAGCAACACTTTTAGAAAGATCTTCCGTCAATATCTGCGGCGAAAAAAGTTTCCCCCAAACATCTTCGAACATAGCATTAACAAACGAATTAAATTCATCCTCAGCAATTTCGTTCTGCCTGGTAATTTGAACAAGTTTGCTTTTTTTCATAATGCTTTGATCCTTGATTAAGGTCTCATTCTGCCGAAAAATATTTCTTCAAATATCAAAAATCCGACTTGTATATCGTCGGAAAAAAAATGCCAGACGCTCTTTATCTGACAAATATCACTTAAAAATAGATTGTGTCAAATCTTTTTCTGAACTTACATTATTTTGAGGCAAATTACCAAATTGATACTTTCTGACTGATGAGAATATTCTAAAGTTCGTTGCATTTGAACAAATTATCAATAAATCAATCAAATTTTCCTTGCATAATTATTTCCGGGCAAAACCAATAGTAAATCTTTCAAGTCCAAACTGACTATCGCACTATTTAGTTCACCGAATGACAGACCGCTTTCGCTCAATAATACATCAATATGTTTATGTTCATCG
>JBGTHN010000045.1:0-2965 GCA_041746235.1 Pyrinomonadaceae bacterium
TGAGAAACTTCCCGCCAGTTCCCGTAAAGGTGTATCCGATGCAACGGCAGTAGATATTTTTTCAGAGATTTTTACTTTGCCAGCTTTTTTTCTAAAAGGCTTCATTAGATAAATTGTGGTTCGTCGGTTATTTGTCGGTTATATGGAATGAAATCTGTGCTAATTATACACATTAAAAATTGTAAAAGTCCATTTAAACAAATATTTGAAACAAAACCATCTAAAAGGTTAGACGCAAAATGTTATGGTTTTAATGTCCAGAAAATTGGAACGAGAATTATAGACACAATAAACACGACGATGGTTAGAATTGTTCCGATCTTGACGAAATCCATAAATTTATAGCGTCCGGGCGTATAAACCAAAACACACGCGGGTTCAAGCGGTGTGATAAAGGAGAATGAAGCGGCGTAAGTTATGCCGATAGCGAATGTTCGCGGATTCAAACCGAGAGCAAGTGCGGTTTTGACGGCGACCGGCAACACGACAAGGGCGGCGGCTTGATTCGACATCGGTTGCGTTAGTGCAACAGTTAGGATAAAGAATCCCGCAAGCACCGCAGTTCCGCCGTAATCGCCGAAATATCTTTCGATCATACCTGCCAAATACACATCCGTTCCGGTATTTTCCATCGCCACGCCGAAACTCATCATACAGGCGATCAGAACGAGTAGCGGAAAGTTTATCAGCGAATAAAGTTCGTTGTAACGGACGGTTTTTGTCGCCAATAAAAGTAAAACTCCCAATAAAACGGCAATTGTCAGAGGTATTTCGACACCGATAACTATTTTTGAAAGCACCAAAGCGATGAACAGACCGAACGAGGCGATCGCCCATTTACGTTTTTCGATCCGCACGCTGCTTGCCGAAATATCTTCGAGCAAAAGAAGTTCACGGTCGAGAACAAACGGCTCGATCTTTTTCTGATTTCCTTGAACAAGCAATACATCACCGAATTTTAAGACGACATCGCTGATCTTTTTGAAGAAAGTTTCGCCGTGATGATTGATCGCCAGAACGGTCAGCCCATAATTTTGCCGAAAATCCACAGTTTTCAAAGTCTGCCCGACGAGCATTGATTCCTTCAAGACCATAACTTCAAACAACTCGACTTCACCGCTTTCGAGCAGGTCGTCATTCAACACAAAATCGGCTTTGATCTTTAACGAAGCGTCTTCTTTGATCCGCAAAATGTCGGCAATACTTCCCTTTACTATCAACAGATCATCTTCTTTTATCTCAACATCGGGAAGCGGTATGACTCTCGAATCATTTTCGCCGCGAATTATTCCCAAAACGGTCAGATCGAATTCGGAGATCAGATCGGCTTCGCTCAATTTTTTTCCGATGAGATGAGAAGTCGGCAAAACCATCACTTCCGAAATATACTCGCGGATCGCATATTTCTCCGTCAAAGAATCTTCGCCGCCACGATCGGGCAACATTTTTCGACCGATGAAAAGCATATAGACCATACCGAAACCGAGCGTTACCAAACCGACGGAAGTTAGTTCAAACATCGAGAACGGCTCATAACCGTAACGCTGAAAAGCTCCACTAACGGCAAGATTGGTCGAAGTCCCGATGAGCGTGCAACTTCCGCCGAGGATCGCACCGAAAGCGAGTGGCATCAGCAGTTTTGAAGGGGAAATTTTTGCCCGATTCGCCAATCCCATCACGACGGGAACGAACATTGCCGTCGTCGTCGTGTTCTTCAAAACCGAAGCCGACATCGCCGCCACAGACATAATCAAAGCCGTTAGAGTAAATTCGTTGTCGCCCGCGACCTTATAGAGCCGCCGACCGATCAAGTCAACAATTCCGGTTTTGACCAATCCGCCTGTCAACACAAAAAGTCCGGCAATTGTAACAATTATATCGTCGCCAAAACCCGCCACGCCTTGTTTTGCCGTCAAAACTCCCGTCAAAACCAGACAAACGACCAAAATTATCCCGACCACATCAACGGGGATCTTTTCACTCGCAAAAAGCACAAGTGCAACTAACAATAAAATTAGGACAATGGCGATTGGACTCATAGACGAAAGGATACAGAAATTTGTTAATTTTGGAAAGATATTTTTTCAGCAAAACAGAATATTTTTTCCACGTCCGAAAACTTACTTTTAAAGGATATTTTAACCCTTGATATTAAAGGGGTTTTGAAAAAAGTTTATTAAGCAATAGTAACCAATAAATTTAAATTAAATTTGTTTCCAGATGGAACGCAGGCAGCCTTGCCTGCGTGTATGCTTTTTGATATTTAGCATAAATTTTAATACAACTCTCGCAGGCAAGGCTGCCTGCGTTCCATTTATTGATTCGATCAAAACAATATTCTCTTGCTTGTGTTCAATCTCTCAAATATTGTCTTAAATATTTCCAATATTGTGGACAGGATTTCATATCTTGTGGACAATCCCGACGATCTTGTGGACAAGATCACCAATATTGTCGCCCTTCCCGACGATCTTGTGGACAGGATTTTATATTCGGGCGACAGGATTTTCTTCTGTGACTTTAATAAATTACTCTCGGAGATCAATAAATAAGGTGTGTTTGGCAAAGATTTGTTCAATTGTGACAGAGTTGAGCGGTTCGTATTTAGAAAGAGTTTCAATTATTTATTGATGTTAGGCATTTAATAATATTTAGTCCGATTTATCGGGCTTTTAAGCGAAGCGTAGTTTAGCCACGTCATTTATGGCGTGGTTCAGTCAAATTTAGGCAAACTAGGGCGTTTTAACGTCCTTTAAAAAGGCTTGAGCAATTTAGAACTATTGCAAACAAAAGCTAAAGCAAAGGAAAAGGACGTTAAAACGCCCTAATAATCTATCTGAATAACGCACCACGCCATAAATGACGTGGCTAAAAAGCCTGCGAAACGCAGGAAGCCTCTTAAAACAGGCTGAAATCAGTTTTGCGTCAACCTCAATCATTTACGTAAAAAAGTCCCCAAGTGCCG
>JBGTHN010000046.1:0-4358 GCA_041746235.1 Pyrinomonadaceae bacterium
ATATGTTGAACTGGCAATAAAAAACATCGGCGTTGAAACAGATGTTTCGACGATAAGTTCGATTTTGGGAAGAGTTGACACAGCGTTCACATATTATTTAAGCGACGCACAAGCTAAGCAAATCGCTCCGAAATTGGAGAGTTTGTTAATTGATAAAATGAAAACCGCCAAAACGCAAGGCGAACGAATTACATTTTATCGTGCGTTTCTGGGAATAGCTTCAAGCGAAAATGCACGTCAAACTTTGAAGCAGATTTTAGATTCAAAATTTAAGATTCAAGATTTAACATTAAGAACAAAAGACAAATTCGACATCGTTACACGCCTTATTATTTTAGGCGACAAAGACGCACCAAAATTATTAGCCGAATTAGAAAAAACAGAAACCGACGACGCGGCAAAGCGTTATGCTTATGCGGCGAAAGCGGGTTTTGCGACGAAGGAAAACAAGGCGAAATATTGGAATGATTTTGTCAATAACAAAGAGATTTCCGAAAGTTGGATAGAAGAAGCAAGCGGAGTTTGGAATGCACCGAGCCATTCTTCATTAACTTTGCCGTATTTAGAAAAGGCACTCGCCGAATTGCCGAATCATAAACAGAATCGCAAGATATTTTTCGTCAATGGATGGGTCGCATCATTCATCGGTGGACAAGATAGCAAAGAAGCGTTGGAAATAGTTAATAAATTTTTGAAAGACAATCCAAAACTGGACATTGATCTGCAACGCAAAATTTTAGAGCGACTTGACGGATTAGAAAGAGCTGTGAAGATTCGTGAGAAATATGGAAATTAGTTCGTCGTTAGTTGTTAGTTGTTTTATTTAATAGCAAGCAACGAGCAACTAACAACTAACAATTAACAAATCTATGAAAACAATACAACAATTATTTGACCTAACAGGAAAAACTGCGATCGTCACGGGCGGTTCGCGTGGCATCGGTGTCGAAATGGCGGAAGGGCTTGCGGAAGCAGGAGCAAATTTAATGCTCTGTGCGAGGCGTGAGGAATGGCTGCTTGAAACAGTTGAAGAATTTCGCGGTAAAGGTTTTCACGTTCAAGGGAAAACCTGCGATGTTTCCAATGCGGAAGACGTGCAGGCGGTTGTGGATGAAACGGTTAATAAATTCGGCAAGGTTGATATTTTAATCAACAATGCAGGAATTTCTTGGGGAGCAATGCCGGAAGAGATGCCGCTTGAAAAATGGCAGAAGGTTATTGATGTAAATTTAACGGGTTGTTTCTTGTTCGCACAAGCAGTTGGCAAAGTGATGCTCAAACAAAAAAGCGGTTCGATCATAAATATCGCTTCGATCTCGGGGATGACTTCATCTGCAAACGGACCTTTTTATGCGGGATATGCAGCAAGCAAAGCGGGTTTGATCGGTCTAACGAGAGAACTAGCCGCAAGTTGGGGACGACAGGGGATTCGAGTCAATGCGATCGCTCCCGGATTTTTTCATTCGCGTCTGGCAGATGCTGTGATTGATCTTTACGAAACAACTATTCAAGAAAACAATCCGATTCCACGAATCGGAAATGAAGGCGAGTTAAAAGGAACAGCGGTTTTTCTCGCATCAGACGCTTCAAGTTACATAACGGGACAAACGATTGTCGTTGACGGCGGAATGACGGTTTAAGATGAGTTTCGGAAAGTTGCAGAGTTACAGAGTTGCAGAGTTGCGGAGTTGCAGAGTTGCGGAGTTGCAGAGTTGCGGAGTTGCGGAGTTGCAGGGTTGCAGGGTTGCAGAGTCGCAGAGTTTAAAAGACAATATAACAAAACACAATTCTTAACTTCCTGCAACTTTCCGAAACTCTGTAACTATCTGCAACTAAAAAATGATATGTCTAAATTCAACAAATTTGAGGAAATTAAAGCTTGGCAGAAAGCACATGAAGTTACTTTGTTGATTTATAGAATTACTAATAATGCTAACTTTTCAAAAGATTATGGATTGAAAGATCAGATTCGACGTTCGGCAGTTTCGATTATGGCAAATATTGCTGAAGGTCACGGAAGAAAAAGTAATGTTGAGTTTGCGAATTTTCTGAATATTGCTCGTGGTTCGGTCGCTGAAACTCAATCTCATCTTTACGTTGCGGTCGGTTTGGATTACATTAATAAAAAAGATTTTGAACAAATTTATCAAATATTGACAGAAATTTCCCGAATGACACTTGCACTTGCAAAATATCTAAGGGAATCTAATTAAGTTAACGGGAAGTTGCTGATAGTTAACAGAGTTGCAGGAAGTTACAGAGTTACAGAGTTACAGATAGTTAGTAATTATATTTAGTTTTCGAATCCTTTAAACTCTGCAACTTCTTAAAACTTTCTGCAACTCTGCAACTTTCTGCAACTCTGCAACTTTCTGCAACTCTGCAACTTATAAAACTTATGGAACATAACGCAACAATATTAAATTTAGCTTCGATGATCGAACATCACGCACGTCTGACACCGAAAAAGGAAGCGGTGATCTTTGGTGATAATCGGATCAATTACGGGACGCTTAACACGATGGCAAATCGTGTGGCAAATGCTTTGACGGAAATGGGAATTGGACATGGCGATAAGGTCGCTTTGAGTTGTCCGAACCTGCCGTATTTTCCGATCGTTTATTACGGGATTTTGAAAGCGGGAGCGGTTGCAGTGCCTTTGAATGTTTTGCTTAAACCGCGTGAGATCAAATATCACCTTGAAGATTCGGATGCGAAGGCGATCTTCGTTTTTGAAGGAACAAGTGATTTGCCGATGGGAAAATATGCAAAGGAAGCGTTTGATGATTGCGATGATTGCGAACGTCTGATCGTAATGTGCAAAGAACCTTCGCAGAAATCTCCGATCGAAGGACATAAAACTTTTACGCAGATAACTTTTCAGCAGTCCGATAAATTTCAAACATATCCGACAAAACCCGATGATACTTGCGTGATCCTTTATACATCGGGAACGACTGGAACGCCGAAAGGTGCGGAATTGACACATTCGAATATTTATTGGAACTCGGTTGTCGCATACAATCTGCACGTTCCGGGTTTGGATTATACGGACGGCGTGCAGAAAACCTGCTTAATAACTTTGCCGCTTTTTCACACGACGGGACAGACCGCACAGATGAACGCACAGATGTTCGGCGGACATCGAATTGTTTTGCTTCCAAGATTTGATGCACAGGCGACACTTGAAATGTTCAAAACCGAAAAGGTGAATTTTTGGACGGGCGTTCCGACGATGTATTGGGCGATTATGAAATACGTCGAAGAAAATAATATTGATGTGAAACCTTATGCGGAATCTATGCAGATCTTGAGTTCGGGCGGAGCACCGATGCCGGTTGAATTGATGAACGCTTTTCAGGATTTGTTTGAATGTCAGATTTTGGAAGGTTACGGACTTTCGGAAACTTCGCCGATCTCTACATTCAATCATCCGCAAATCGGCGGAAAAGCGGGAACGGTCGGACATTCAGTTTTCGGTTGCGAAGTTATGTGTGTTGACGAAAATGACAACGAAGTTCCACGCGGAACTCGCGGCGAAGTCGTGATGCGTGGACACAACATTATGAAAGGCTATTACAAAAACCCCGAAGCGACTGCGGAAGCGACTCGAAACGGTTGGTTCCATTCGGGTGACATCGGCATAATGGACGAAGACGGCACGCTTTCGATAGTTGACCGCAAAAAAGAAATGATCCTGCGTGGCGGTTACAACATTTATCCAAGAGAACTCGAAGAAGTGATTATGACGCACGAAGCCGTTTCATTGGTCGCAATTATCGGCGTTCCGTGCGACCGTATGGGCGAAGAAGTAAAAGCATTTGTCGTCAAAAAACAAGGTGCGAAATTGACCGAAGAAGAATTCCTTACCTGGTGCAAAGAGCAATTTGCCGCGAACAAATATCCGCGTTTTGTCGAATTCCGTGACGAACTGCCACAAGGCGGAACGGGCAAGATTCTGAAACGGGCGTTGAAAGAAGAGATAGCAAGTGAGAAGTAATAACTGAGAACTGATAGGTTTTTTTCCTATCAGTTCTCACCTATCAGTTATCAGTTAGATAAATTATGAAAGTTAAAGTTTTATTTTTCGGTGCGACGGCAGATTCAGTTGGTGAAAGGGAAGTTGAGGTTTCGTTTGATGAAAGCGTTAACGCCGAAAATGCTCTTGATAAAATATTTGTTCAATTTCCGAATCTGGAAAAGAATCACGATAAAAAATCCTTGCATTTTTCTGTTAATCAGGAATATGCGAAAGGTGATGAGATCATAAATGACGGCGATGAATTAGCGGTTTTTACTGCGGTAAGTGGCGGATAAAATATTTAATCAAAGATCAGAACAGAAGTTTTAGTAATTAT
>JBGTHN010000047.1:0-1800 GCA_041746235.1 Pyrinomonadaceae bacterium
ACATCGAGACCTGAACCGGCCCTTGCTTCATTTCCGGGATTCATGGAATTTGAGATTCAGCCATTGAAGTTGAGTGAAGCGTGTTCCCTCCTCCGTAAGTACGACGAGACCGGCGAAGTTGCTGAATCAATTATTTCTAAACTCGATAAGAAGGCGCTTGGAAGCGTGGAAGATTTTCTTACAAATCCGCTTCTAGTGTCGTTGCTTTACAAATCATACGAATTCAAGCAAAAAATCCCACTAAAGAAAAATATTTTTTATCGTCAGGTTTTTGATGCCTTGTTTGAAAGCCACGACCTAACGAAGAAGGGATGGTCGAGCCGTGAAAAATTCTCCCGATTATATCTCGATAGCTTTCATGCGGTCTGTCGTTCACTCGGATTTCTCACTTTAAAACACGGCGTTGAATTCGATAAAGATCAACTTCTCTTATTCATTGAAGAGGCCAAACAGCAATGTTCCGCTCAAGATTTCCGAGCCAGCGATTTTCTAAAAGATCTTCTACAAACGGTCCCTCTCTTCACTCGAGATGGAAATTACTTCCGCTGGTCGCATCGATCGCTTCAAGATTACTTCGCAGCCCAGTTCATCTGGTTGGATCTAGGAGACAGAAAGAATCTAGCGTTGAGAAAAATCTTAAAAAGTCGAGACTTCGCTCGTTACTCGAACGTGATCGAACTTTATGCAGATATGGACCGGAAGAATTTTGAGAGAGTTGTTTTGTTCGATATCCTTTCTGACTTCTTAAATTACTGCAACGAGCCGATGACTATTCGCGCGGCTGAGAAACCAAGCAGTGACGAATTGGATACTTTAAAGGCACTGACTTATGGCTCATCGGTCTTTTATTTTCCAAGGAAGTTAGTGGATGACATCCTAGGGGATCCGGAAAAGAAAGCGACTGATTTAGAAGCCTATTTAGAGCATAGAGGTTTCCAAGTTAAAGGGAAGGGATGGGGATTCTCGAAAAGCGTGTCGGGTGGCGGCTTTTATATGCGTACGGAACATGTTGAACAATTAAAAGCCGGCATTGCGGGGGCCTCATCATTTACTAGTTTATCAGCATTTCAGCAGGAAGATTTGTCGAATAGCATTGCTCAAAGTGAAAAGAACCATTTTCCACCATTTTTTGGATTGTCAAGGAATTTGATTGTAATTGACGGGGATTTAACTGTTGGGCAGTTACTGAAAAACCGATTTGTCCAGATGTTATTGCCTCACACCATTCTTAAACTGCGGACTTGTGAGTCGATGATATACAATATTAAAAAAGACATTGCCAAGGACAATTCATCGGATATCCTTGCCGATATTTGATTGTTTAGTCGGAAAAGAAACGCTCGGGTCAGACCGGCGTTTCCGCAATTTAGAGTTCATTCAACACAACAACTCTGACCGGCCGAGGTTGGTGCAGAGGATGCCTAGAGAGTCGCGTTCGTAACGGACGTTATTTTCTGACGGTCGAATTTGTACCAGAGCATTGTTTGGCCGGTCTTTTCGCATTCCTTCTGGATAAATCTTTCTTCGCCGTGCCGATCGACGAAGCATTTCAGATCGTAAACGCCGATACGACCGACACACCAATCGTCACCAGCGCCGCTATCTAAACCCTTTCAAGATATCGGTATGGGTGGTGCGAATACGGTTTGAGTGTTCGGGATTTAGCACGAGGGAACAGTTGCTGAGTTTGAAGGTGCTGGCCGAGGAAGATGTCGTCTGAGTGACCAAAGCGGAGGATCCGCTCGATTACAAACAGCGGGCCGATGCCAGGATCAAAAAAGGCGATCTGGCCGGAGCGAT
>JBGTHN010000048.1:0-5008 GCA_041746235.1 Pyrinomonadaceae bacterium
TCCGACATTTTCTCATCATAATGCTGTCCCGTATGAACGATCAACGGTTCAAACTCCGATTCACGCCGTTTCATTTCGGCATAGATCGGAGCGATCTTCATAAAGTTCGGTCTTGCACCGACGATGTTCAATACTTTTATCATTGGTAATTAGTGATCGGTAATTGGTGATTGGTTTTTTTTGACTAATTACCAATTACCAATTACTTATTACAATCGAACGATTTTTGCCTTACTGCTGTCACGCATATCTTTGTCGAGTGCGTTTCGTGTGTCAACGATCAAATCTGCAAGTTCTAAAACTCTCGTGTAATCAACTGATTTATGGTTTGTGCAGATGACAACGCAATCGGCAGATTGGATTAATTCATCGGTTAATTCTTCGTTGTAAAGCGGATCACCTGCACCGATCGTGTAAGCGTGATCGAATGTAACTTCGGGGACAAACGGATCGTGATAGACAACATCCGCACCTTTTGCACGAAACAGATCAATTACTGAAAGTGCCGGCGATTCTCGCATATCGTCAATGTCGTTTTTATAGGCAACGCCTAAAATCAGAATCTTTGAACCATTAACCGCTTTTTTAGCATCGTTCAAAGCATCGGCGGCAAGTTTGAACACATATTTGGGCATTCCCGAATTTACTTCTTCGGCGAGCGTTATAAATTGCGAATCAAAACCGTGTTGACGAGCCTTCCAACTCAAATAATGCGGATCGAGCGGGATGCAATGTCCTCCAAGTCCGGGACCGGGATAAAATGCCATAAAGCCGAATGGTTTTGTGTCGGCGGCTTTGACGACTTCCCAAGTGTCTATGCCGAGCGTGTTGCAAAGTTTTGCCATTTCGTTTGCCATTCCGATATTTATTGCACGAAATGTGTTTTCCCAGAGTTTACAGGCTTCGGCGACTCTTGCCGAACTCACTGAATGAACTTCGTTGACGATCTTTGAATAGAGCAAAGATGCAATTTCGGTTGAATCTTCGCCGACACCGCCGACGACTTTTGGAATGTTGTGCGTTTGAAATTGCGGATTTCCCGGATCAACTCTTTCCGGTGAGAATGCGAGAAGGAAATCTTCGTCCAATTTGAAACCGGCTTTTTCAAATGTCGGTCGCAGAATTTCGTCGGTCGTTCCCGGATAAGTTGTTGATTCTAAAATAACAAGCTGTCCCGAACGCATATATTTTTGGATCTCATCGCCCGCCGCCAAAATGTATGACATATCGGGGTCTTTTGTTTTACGAAGCGGAGTCGGAACGCAGATAATTATTACATCGCAATCTTTTAATTGCGAAAAATCAGTTGTCGCCGATAATTTGCCGCTGTCCAGACATTTTTTAACATCTTCATTCGGCACATCTACAATATATGAATCGCCTCTGTTTATTGAATCAACCTTTTTTTGGTCAACTTCAAAACCGATTCCTTTAAATTCTTTAGAACAAAATTCGACGATCAAAGGCAAGCCGACATAACCGAGTCCGATTACGCCTATGCACGCACTTTTTTCCTCAATAAGATTTTTTAATTTCTCTTTAATCATTAGTTTTTATAAGTTTATAAGTAATTTAATAGATAAATATTTTTTGCAAAGAGGGATTTGAAATGGATATTGAAAATGTATATACATTCACCAATAAGATTAAGATAAGCGAACCACTTAGTCAAGAATTGATAACATTACAATTCTACTTTGTGCTATACTGTTTTTGGTTTAAAACTTTCTATACCACCTTCAAAAAATCCTAAAATTCTTCCGCACTAAAAAAAATCTTATGAACCTCGAAGTTAATTCTACAAATTCAGTTGTCAGAGCAATCGCTCAAGGCAATGCACCTCGTCCGGCACAAATGGCGGCGGCAAGAGGAATTCTTCCTTTACCACAGTCGGATTTGCTCGAAGCCCTAGTAATTTTATCAAAAAACGAAGATAAAGAATTGGCAACGGTGGCGGAAAAGACTCTGAAATCGCAGGACAATGAAAAACTGAAAAGCGTTATCAAATCAGAAGAAGTCGCCCCACAAGTTTTACATTATTTTGCCACGCAAGACACGCTTTCGCAAGACCTATATGAAGCCGTAATTTCAAACCCCAGAACACCAGATGAATCAATAATTCAATTTGCAAGACAAGCCTCAAACGGCGAATTATTGGAAGTTCTTTCGTTTAATCAACAACTTCTGATTAAAACTCCGGCAATAATTGATGCGATAATTGCAAATCCATACCGCACAGCGGAAGCCGAAAGACGTGCTTCGGAAATTAAACGCGAGTTTTTTGAAAAAGAACGTGGAGCGGAACAAATCGCTAAAGAATTAAGGGCTCAAGGCAAAGAAGCGGCGGCGGAATTTCTTGAAAATGCCGAATTTACAGAGAATTTGCTCGAAGTTTCCAAAGACGGCACTTTGGGTTTTGATGATGCACTTTTTCTTGCCGAACTTATCGAAGTTCCCGATTCCGATGTTGATGACAGTTGGTTGTCTTTGGAATACATCGAGGAAATTTACGAAGAAACCGACGAACAAAGACAAGCCGCAATTAGCAAAATCGTCGGTGAGATGCGAACGGAAAATGACGGCGATGTTTCCAATGAACGTGTTTCGATGATTAGCAGAATCATGGGAATGAAGATGAAAGACCGCGTTAAAATGGCGATGAAAGGCAACCGTGAAGCACGCAATATTCTTATACGTGATCCGAACCGCATCGTTGCCCAAGCCGTTATTCAAAATCCGAAATTAACCGATCAGGAAGTTGAAACGATCTCAAAAATGCGAACCGTTCCCGAAGATGTTTTGCGACAAATTGCGATAAACAAACAATGGGCAAGAAGTTATATGATAATTCATAATCTTGCCCAAAATCCGCGAACTCCCGTCGGCAATGCAATGAGCATCATTCCGCGTCTGCAACTGAGGGATTTACTGGCAATGGCAAAAAATAGAAATATACCGGACGCAATTCGTAAACACGCCGCAAGAATTTCTTCCGCCAGAGTAGGTAGATAATGGGAAAGTAAAAAGTAAAAAGGCAAAAGTAAAAAAGTCTTGTTAAAACCAGACAAATTTTAAAGGGCAATTTTAGACATAAAAAAGATTTAAGAATCCAAACTTGGATTCTTAAATCTTTTACTTTTTACTTTTTACTTTTTACTTTTTACAAAAACTCTCCGACCTTGCCTGTCTTTACAAAAGAACCGACAATATCTGCTGCTGTGTGACTTGCCGCACCGAGCCAGAATCCTGCGAACATTGCATAAAAAGTGTATTCGCCAAATCTTTCACGGACAAAAACTCCGATCTGTTCCCAATTTTTTGTGAATTCAAAAAGTTGTGTATTGTCGCCACCACGATAGATTGTAACGATAAAAGTTATCAAGAATGACATTAGCGTTAAAACGCCGACAAAATAAACGACACGCAAAAATGTGCCAAAGATCAAACCGTGTGACCAACGCGAACGATGTTTAAAAAACGCTTGATACGGATACCAGAGAGATTTGAAAATTCCCCAACGTGTATATTGTTTTGAATGCGTGTCCAGATCGGGACCAAACATCAAACCGCCGATCAAAAATGTTGCGGTGATGATCGTCGCCAGCGGAATATTATCCGTAAATTTCCAAACCGCCGCCCAGACAGGTGCGGTCAAAAAAAATGTTACGGCATCATGAGTTTTTCCAGAAGGCATAATTTGATTTTGGATTTTAGATTGCGGATTTTGGATTATTTTTTGTGAAGGTAGATTTTAATTGAATTAAAACAAAGACCAAAAACCAAAGTCCTAAGACCAAATTTAGTATAAAGCATTTTGCAATTTAATATCCAACAAATTTGCAACTTGCCAAACCTGCAAGACTCAAACGCCCATTTTTGCTACACTTTTGCTTCGGCATAAATTTTGCTTTTATATTTTTTGTATTTTATTTACAGGCAAATAAATAAATGAACTCTTTTTGGCAAAAACTTAAAACGACACTTGAGATGATAAAGTTCGAGCATACTTTGTTCGCACTTCCATTTGCATTTCTCGGTGCGGTTTTGGCGGCGAACGACTTACCAACACCAACCGGTTTGCCGACGTGGTGGCAGATTCTCTGGATCACAGTAGCAATGGTCGGTGCGAGAAGTGCGGCGATGAGTTTTAATCGGATCGCCGACCGCAAGATCGACGGCGAAAATCCACGAACCGCAAACCGTGAATTACCGAGCGGAAAATTATCAATCGAATTCGCTTGGGCGTTTATGATTGCATCTTGCATTATTTTCTTCTTAGCCGCATTTATGCTCAATCGTTTGACGCTCTATTTGTCGCCTGTCGCACTTATCAGCGTTCTCGGTTATTCCTACGCAAAAAGATTTACAAGTTTTGCACATTTAATTTTAGGTTGGGCTTTGGCAATTTCGCCGACAGGTGCTTGGATCGCAGTTCGCGGAACGCTTGATTCAGAAATTCCGATTCTTTTGTCGCTTCTCGTAATGATGTGGACAGCGGGTTTTGACGTTTTATATTCGTGTCAAGATTTTGAATATGACAGACAAAACGGCTTGCGTTCGATTCCCGCACGCTTCGGTATCAAAGGTGCTTTGTGGATCGCCAGACTTTTTCATTTTCAAGCCTTTATTGTGCTTGTGTTGCTTTATTTTTTAACAGGTTTGGGATGGCTCGCATTGATCGGCGTGATCGCCACAGGTTTGCTGATGATCTATCAACACACGCTCGTTAAACCGAATGACTTATCAAAAATGAACGCCGCATTTTTCACTGCAAATGCCTTTGTCAGTATTATTTTATTCGTAACTTTCGGTGGTGCTGTGTTTATTTCAAAAATTTAACAGATGGAAGAACAAGATTACATAGATAAACTCTGGGAAATTTATCCGTTTGAAACCGAAGCTCCGCTTAAAGTCATAAATTTAGCGGACGAAGCGGTTAAGGAATTTCGAGATTCCGCCGAACTTTGGTTGTTGCGTGGAAACCTGATCGAACTCGGCGATGAAGAAG
>JBGTHN010000049.1:0-6401 GCA_041746235.1 Pyrinomonadaceae bacterium
CTTCCGCGTGGTTCATATTTATTTGTCGGAGGCGATACGGCATATCATTCGGCGAATTATGCGACGCTTTTTGAAAGATTTCAAAGCCCATTTCGTTGGGCTTTTGCAAGTGCCAGAGAGTTTATGCTTAAAAATTATGGATTTAAGAAAAATGATCCAAATATAGAAAAATCTTTCGCAACATTTGAAGATTATGTAATTGTTCCAATGGACATAATTACCAATCCCGAAGTTACTGATCCAAAAGAATATAAACTTCATAAAAATTGGGATGGAACTTTTGCAAAATTTGATAAAGAAAATAAGCCTGAGTTGTGGGACACAGAACCATTGCGACCAATTTTCGGAGTTCCGGCAAATCACGATTACTATGATTCATTAACCGGATTCAATAAACAATTTCGTCGCCCTCCATTTGAAAATGTCAAAGAAAATTTAGTTACCGAAGAATATCGTGGCGGAATTTTGTTAAAAATCCATTCATTTTCACGCGAACAAGAAGCAAGTTATGCGGCAATTCAACTTCCGTTTAATTGGTGGATGTTTGGTATAGATTCAGAAAACGAAAATCTTGATTTTCGGCAAAGGACATTTTATAAAGAAATTGTAAATAATTGGAATCCATCCAAATTAATTTTAGCAACTCCCGAACCGACAACTGTTTTTGGAAGAAAATGTGCCGAAGACGACAAAACCGCACAGTATCTTGCCGATATAACAAAATCAACTGTTGAAAAACAACCATTTATTACTGACGGACTTGTTGAAAATGAAATGAGTTGCCGTTTAGATTTGTCCGGCGACGTGCATCATTATGCAAGATATTGGGGAAAAAATGATAGGAAATATCTTGATAATAAATTTAGCTCACCAAACTATGCTTCTCTTGTTTCCGGTGGTGGCGGTGCGTTTTTTGATGCGACGGAAACATTGATCGGAAAGCCGGAAGACTCCAAATTCTCAAAAGATGGGAATGGTAAAAAATCAAAGGGACAAATTCCGCCACAAAAAGTTTATCCGAGTGAGACCAATTCTGTTATTGCGACAGCCGATGCAATTTTCGACCTGTGGAACATCAAAAAAGGCGGTTACGTGCAGTATGTAGGCGTAATTATCTCCATTATTATCTTTTTCTGTTTAACTCACCTTTCCAATGCCAGCGGTTATTTTGGGTGTTTGAATATTTATTTTATGTCAGGCGGAACAAATCTGAGCGGAAATGAAGCTGTCAACCCAATTACTTGTGTAACACAAAGAGAAAATATCGCATTTATTATCGGTTTAGGATTATTTATAACGACTATTTTGCTTTCGGTGAGTGGTTATCGTTTAAGCAATTTGGTCAAAGAATTAAATAAGAAAATGTTGAAAAAAAGTATTGATGAAAATATTGACGGAAGATTAATACAACTTTTCAAAACATTTTTCCCGATCTTTGCCGGAATTATTTTATTTGTCGGCTTACTTATCTATCTTATTTTATTTTCACCTTTGCAATTAAATATGTTGGATAAAAATCAAGATAGTTATGCAAATAGTTGGTTCTTGCTTTATCACCTTATATTTGCAGTTTTGCTAATTTGGATAAAAGTTGAATATTCAAAATGGCTTGAGGTCAGAATCAGATTGTCGCGTGAATTTAATCAATTGACATTTATCCAGAAAATGAAAAACCCGAATATAAAATCAAACAGTAAGATAAAAACTTTTCTCGGAAAATTAAGCAGGGAAAACACAATAGAGTATTTTCCGGATATAGTTTTAATGTCGTTAGCCGTAATTTCAGTAGTTGTTGGAATAGCACTTTTCGGCAGAGGAAGTTTGTTGAAAATTGCGGCGGATTTATTATTTACAATTGTTCTGGTTGGCGGATTTTTGTTGATAATCGGAGCTTTAGCTTATTCGACGGGTGGAAGTTATCAAAAAGGTTGGGGCAAATATCGGTTTATTTTGATCGGAACTTGGCACGCCATTCTACAACTTTTTACACCTTTTATACTTGTATATTATGGAGCTTGGTGGTTTGTTCCGATTGTGTTTGGATTAACTTTGCTCACCAACGGACTTTCAAGATCAGCGAAAAGAATAGAGTATGTTCTGCCGGATGAACACAAAAAAACAGGTTGGCGAAGTTGGATTTGGAAAGCAGTAAATTATCGTCTTGGGGCGGAAATTATGAAGACCAGAAGCCGTCTGTTTTTAACTTTGTGCTGGGTTTTTTATGGTTTGCTAATAATTGTTCCACCATTAATAATGACGAAATTTCTTGGAAGTTCTATCAAAAGTGCAAGTGAATTAATCAATTTTTTAGTTATAAATTACGTTGTCCCAATTGCCGGAGATTTGCTACAACAAATTAATTCAATTTTACCGGATTCAATAGCTTTATATTTATCCGTGGGAGTTTTTCCTTTTGTTATTTCTTGGCTTCCATTGATCGCCACTTTAACATTGGTCGCTTTTTTAGGTTATCGTCTTAGTCGTGTTTGGCTAAGTTGGTATTTAGCTGTTTCTCTTTCATTCAACGGACATAACAATGAAGCCGGAGGTTTAGCACGAATCGAAGGTTTTAAACACATTCTAAGAATCCGTGTCAGAGAAGATAAATTAACCGTTTTCGTAATTGGAATTGATGATGCAAAGCCGGAATTAACGGAACTCAAACCGAGACTCGTTGATAAATTCGATTTAGTTTGTAAATAACAATGAGCAAAGAAAAGATAACATATTCAGAATAATAAACAGCAAAATTATTCTTAAATATGTTATCTTTTCTTCTGCGTAAAATCTCAAAATATTTCCGATAAAGCAGCAGTATTTTGTATTTTTAGATTGAAATATCCTTTATCATTCCAACCGATCTGTACCAAATTGAACGAATAATTGCTGCCTGCCTTCAAAGTCACACAACCTTCTCCGTAACCCGTGTAAGTTTTTCCGTTTTTGTAGATAGTGCTTGACCAAACTTTATAACAATGTTGTCCTGAACTTGGAAAATTCCAACTGCGAACTTGAGTTCTGGCGTTATTATTGACGTTAAAAAACTGTCTCGAACTTCCGGCTGAATTACTGAAATCAAAAACGATATTTTCCCATTCTTGTCCGCTATTTGCGTCGAGCGAATCGGAAACAGTAAATAAACTTTTCGTATTTACGATCTTTGCACCGTAAAGAGTTTGCACGCCTTTTATATCTTTTGGGCTTAGCACGCCATCATTGTTCCAACGCGGATTGCAATAATTCATTACGGAATTAGCGTCGTAATCTGTGAGTTTCCAACCACCACCATTGCTTCTTTCCAAACTACAAGCTGCGTCATCTCTGTCCTGTTCGTGTGCAAAACCCAATGCGTGACCGAATTCGTGAACAGCAATTGATTTAACACAAAATTCTTTTTTGTTGGATGCCTGACAACTGGACATAAATCTTTGGAAAGTAAAATTCAATTCCATTCCGTTTTTTCTGCCGTCAAGATGTCTGCCGATATATGAATTCGAGCGAGTGTCAGTTGCCAATATACGAATTCCTTTACTATTGTAATTACATCCGTTCCAACCGTAAAATGAAATGTTAGCAACACTTTCCCAAGTATTTGCTATGGCACTTCTTACCCAAGCCGTTTCAACGGAAAAACCTTGTGGATTTTCCCAGCAAACAGGAATATATGTAATTCCATCATTACTCGCGATCCATTGCCAGCCCGCTTCCGCATTTGCATATTGCGGTGCTGCACTCGATTGGGTGAAAATTGTTGTTTGAGAAAAAATAACTAAACAAAACAGAACCATAAATTTACAAAGTTTATTTAATTTCACAGCACATGCCTCCTAATATTATCTAACAAAAAATCATATTTTAATGAAAACAAATATTTCAAGAAATACTTCTTATTTGACACTAATTTACACCTCTTTTTGCAATAAAATTCAAAAAATGTTTTCAAACAATAATAATTTCATTTGAAAGTAGTATCACATTTAAAAATTGAAAAGGCTTTATACAAATTGTTGCAATTAAACGAGCAAACAAATTTGATATAAAGCCTAAAATTAATTGATAGTTTTCAAGTAAACTATTCTTCTTCGGAACATTGAACTGAATCCCAACTAGTCAATTTATATTCTTTTTTGAGACTTCGATAAACGCTGGCATTTAGACAAAGTTCATAAATTTCGCCTCCATCAGAATATGATGTTTTAAATAGAATTTTATAATTCATACCTTGAACAACTTGTTGTTGGGCATTAATTATAGAATCAAGTTTTAGATCCATTTCTTCTTCTTTCGCTATTGTCTTGAGGGCAAAATTCGTCGCATCAATAACACCTTTATCTGTTACCGCAACATTTTTGAAACCACCGACGATTGGTAAACTCTGTGCAGACACACTTTCATTAAAACCAAAAATGATTGCAAAAACTGCAACAATAAACATAAATTTTAATTTATTTTTCAATTGAGTACTCCTGAGATTTTTTAGATTAGTAACTTTAAAAACTTTACTATATTTAGATACCGAAATACAAAGAATTTTGCATTAAATAAAATATATATCCTGAAATAATTTAAGGCTTCCCAAAATTATTGAGAAGCCTTAAATTATTAAATAGTTTTGACAAAATTTACATTGCCGGTTGTTTCAGAATTGCAGTCAAAGAATTCAATCGGGCTAAATCTGAAGCATTCTTTACAGTTTTAGAATCTTTCTTCAGTTTTGATGAAAGTTTCTTTAGTTTTTTGACATCTTTTTTATTCATATTTGAACTTTCAGCTTTTTCGATCGCTTCCCGTAGATCGGAGATTTGTTCTGCTGAAATAGCTTGCGAACGTTCAAGTTGGTCTATGTACGCCTTTGCAACAACCAGTTTGTTTGAATGAACATATTTTTGCTGATTCTGCACATTCAACTCATTTACTTGAATAGATTTTGCCGCATCAATTTCGTTTTGCGTTAAATATTCCGAAGGTATCAGTTCAAAGATATCCAAACCGCGAGCGATTTCCGAAGAATAAATGTGACCGTTATACCAATAAGCCGACCAAGAACCGCCCATTATGACTGTATCGGGATCAATTGGTCCACGATCAAAGTAAGCAATTTCCATAGGTTTTTTCGCATCGGTGAAATCCATTATGGAAATTCCACCTTGATACCACGCTTGAACTTTGATGTCTCTGCCCGGAACGGGAACTAATGAACCGTTGTGGGCGACGCAATTTTCACTATTTGTTTGTGCGGCAGGCAGTTTGTAATAACTTGCAAAATCAAGTTTGTTGTTTTCGAGATTAAAGATCGCATTAGAACCCCAAACATTCGGATCATTTTCACGACATCTCGCACCGAGTCCGCCGCCCCATTCGTCTGTAAAGACAACCTTTTTGCCGTCATTGGAAAATGTTGCCGAGTGCCAATAGGCAAAGTTTTTATCATTGACCTCATCTATTCGTTTCGGATTTGCAGGGTCTTTTATATCAATCAAAATTCCGTTACCCGAACAAGCACCGGCGGCGAGTCCGAACGCTTCAAAAACAGTGATGTCGTGGCATTGATCTGTGTCATTTACTTTTCCGTCGCCGTCGTGTGAACCGCCGTCATTCAAAGCATTGATCTTTCCTGTTTCGTCGCCGAAAAGTCTCGGACTTGAAATGATCTTAGCGTCTTTTGGCGACTTTATCGGAACTTTTATCACATCAATACTAAAGCGGGAAGTATCAGTTGTTTCATTAGGATTTCCATCCTTACATCCGGCAAGTTCTCCATCGGGACGCACAAAAGATGTTCCCGAAACATATATGTAAACATTGTCTTTATCTTTCGGAGCGGTTACGAGCGTATGTGTGTGCGAACCGCGACAGGTTTGAACTGCACCGACTTGCTTCGGACTTTTAATATCGGAAATATCAAAAATTCTAACACCGCGAAAACGGTCTTTTTCCACTGACGGAGCGTTTCCGGGATCTCCCGAAACAGGAAATGCTTGAGTTCCGCAATCAATTCGTCCATTCGTCGCTTCGACCGACATAAACATTAAATTACCGAAAACCGAAACATCACCTTGACCGCCGGGACAAACCATCGAGGTCAACAATTTTGCATCCGCAGGACTCGAAATATCATAGATATTTACACCATAAAAATTTCCGAGAAAAAGTTTATTTCCTTGAAAAGCAAAATCGGAATTGGCAAAAGCAAGTTGAGCGATCAACGCCTTGAATTGCTCTGGAATTTGAGCATTTTCAGGAATACCGAGTGCTCTATAAGTCTCTTTTAACTTTGCTTCATCTGTTCCAAGTTGAAAAGAATCGGGCTTTTTAAGCAATTGAAGATGCTTCATACCAAAAGCCGCTTCCTCTGCGTCAAACATTCCCGGTTTAAGTTTTGAACGCGGATCATTAGCATT
>JBGTHN010000050.1:0-3411 GCA_041746235.1 Pyrinomonadaceae bacterium
GCGGTTCCATATTCGAAGACGGGTGGATTGGCGGATGTGGCGGGGGCTTTGCCGAAGGCTTTGCGGCAGGTTGGGGTTGATTCATTTCTCATAACGCCTTGTTATTTGCAGACGAAAGGGGAATATCTTTGGGATGTTGCCTTTGATGATCTGTGGATGAATTGGCGTGGTCATAGTTATCGAGCGAAGGTTTTTTATTCGGAAGCGAACGGTTCGCCGACGTTTTTGATTGATGCACCGGAGTTTTTTCATCGTGATTCGATCTACGGTTACACGGAAGATTATGAGCGGTTTGCGTTTTTTAATGCGGCGGCGTTGGTTTTGTTAAAACGTATGGGAAAAGCTCCCGATATTGTGCATTTGAACGATTGGCATTGCGGATTTGCGGCGGCGAAAATTGCACATCTAAGGCATTGGGATTCATTTTGGCGGAACACACGGACGGTTTTTTCGATCCATAATCTGGCGTATCAAGGCGGTTTCGGTGCGGGACAACTTTGGGATATGGGTTTTGGAAGCGAGTTTGAACAAAATCATTTTGCTTTTGAAGGTTACGCTTCGGCATTAAAAGCAGGTTTGAGTGCGTCGGATATGCTTTCGACGGTTTCGGCAAAATACGGGCAGGAAATTCAACAAACCGAAAACGGTTACGGCTTAGATTGGCTTTTGCGTATGCGAAACGATCGTCTGATCGGCATTACGAACGGCGTTGATTATGAAGTTTGGAATCCGGCAACCGATGAAACTTTGCCCGCACATTTTAACTATCAAGATTTGAGCGGAAAGGCGGAATGTAAGCGTGATTTGTTGGAAAGTTTTGGTTTGCCTGTTGATATGGAACGTCCGGTATTTGGAGTTGTAACTCGTCTGACTTCGCAAAAGGGAATTGAACTTATTCAACAAGTTGCGGGCGAGATTCTTGAAACCGGAGCGTATTTTATTTCACTCGGTTCGGGCGATAAATCTTACGAGAATTTCTTTCAGCAATTGCGAAATTATGCCCCGCGTCAGGTCGGAACATTTACAGGTTATAACGAAGACCTTGCCCACAAGATCGAAGCCGGTGCGGATATGTTCTTGATGCCTTCGCGGTTTGAACCGTGCGGTTTGAATCAAATGTATTCTTTGCGTTACGGCACTGTTCCGATAGTTCGAGCCGTCGGCGGTTTGGATGATACGATCCAAAACTTTGACCGCGTGAACGGAAAAGGAAACGGTTTCAAGTTTCACGAATTCCGAGCCGATAAATTCCTCGAAAAGATTTACGAAGCGATGTTTGCTTACGCTGAACCGGAAACCTGGCAACGCATTCAATATAACGGAATGACCGAAGACAATTCGTGGGAAAATGCCGCTCGAAAATATGTTTCGCTTTATAAATATACATTGCAGAGTTAGATAAAATTCATATTTACAAAAAAAGGATTACACGGGTTTTTAACTTGTGTAATCCTTTTTGAAAAAGAAGAAAAGTAAGGAATAGTTGAAGATATTATAGTTCTGTGTTAAAAAAAGGCAGACTTTAAAACCGACAATAATCCTCGATAAATGAAAAGACACCCTGAACTCTCCGATGAAGATTTTAATATTCTTCTGAATTGGTTTTCTGCCAACTCGGACGAAGCGGGAGAAATCTACAAAAAAATACATTCCGGTTTAGAAAGATTTTTTCGTTTCCGGGGTTGTGCCGACTGTATTACTCTCGCAGATGAAACTATTAATCGCGTAGCTATCCGTTTGGATACATTGACTATTGATGAAGATACAAAAATAACGTCTATATTTTATGGCTTTGCCTTAAATGTCTTTAAGGAATATCTTCGTGATGATTTGTCTAATGCAGTGGAGTTGACTTGGAATATTATCTCTGGTTCCAATCAAGACGATGCAAATAAAAACGAAAAAAACTTGAAATTTGATTGTTTGGATGTTTGCTTAGATAAACTAAAAGCAAAAGAGAGAAAACTAATAAAAAAATATTACAGCAAAGAAAAAGCAGAAAAAATAATATTGCGAAAGAAAATGAGTGAAGAACTTGGGATCACACAAACTGCTTTGCACGTAAGGATTTATCGGCTCAAAGAAGCCTTAAATAAGTGCATACAAAGAGAAATGAAAAAAAAAATGTAAGATTTTGATTCCAAATGCCATTATAGGCAGGAGGAGAGTTTTTTAACTAAAAATATTATGGCTATCAAAATTGAACAACTAAGACAATATCTCTTGGGAAGCCTTTCACAGAACAAAATAGAGGAAATTGATTTGCTAGTTATCTCTGATGAAACAATCGAAGATAATTTAATTGTTGCTGAAGAAAGCCTTATTGAAGATTACTTGGAAGGTGCTTTAACTGACCTAGAATTAAAATTATTTAACGATAATTTCCTTAAAACTCAACAAAGAAAATTACAGGTTGCCACCGTCGCCGAATTAAAAGAATTAGCAAAGGAGCGTGACATACAACCTGTAGCAGACGAAGAAAAAAACGAGACTGCAACTAACTTTTTTCGAGGATTGATAAATGGTTACAAACTCAAACCTATTTATCTGTCCTTTGCTTTGTTAATAATATGTGTTTTTGGATTTCTTGGATGGTTTTTGTTTATTAAAGATGTCAATAATTTAACGACACTTGAACAAGAATACGTGCAGATCAACAAACGAAATTATCAGGATCTATCAAAATTTGAAGCATCAACACCGATACTTTTGATTGGCGGAAAAACTCGCAGCAATGACAATTCAAACGAATTGTTAAAGAGAAAATTAACCGAAGATGTGTTCTTTAGTCTGGCTTTACCGCTTAATTCGGAAAAGGGTAGTTCATATACAATTGAACTCTTTAAGAATAACAAAGTCATCTTTACGCAGGTAGAACTCCAAACTTATTTTAATGGAAGTGGTGAAGAATTAAGATTTGTATTACCTGCTCAAATTCTGGAACTGGGTGAGTATGATATCAGGTCTATAAATAATTCTGACAAAACCGATGTCAACACATTTTCATTTTCTGTAAAATGATTTAGAAAAACTATAAAGAACGAATACAGAAAACATCAATAAGATCAGATAAATATACATCGAATAATTAAATTTGCTAGATAAATTCGGTTTGTTGTCAAAATCTCCGTGCAATGTAAATGATGCCCAATAGAATGGAAATCTGTATTTTGGATTTTCATACATTTTTATTTTTGCTTTTTGTAATGCTTGCGAGGAATTAATATTTTCATTGGCAAGAATTTCATAAAAGTTTTTCATCAATTCGTAAGTTGCTTCATCATCAATTTTCCAATGGCTGGCGATGACGGACTTTGCTCCGATCTGTAAAAATCCATTGCTTAAACTAAGAAGTCCTTCGCCTTTGATTTCTTCGCCAATCCCCGTATTACAAGCACTTAATACAACTAG
>JBGTHN010000051.1:0-4888 GCA_041746235.1 Pyrinomonadaceae bacterium
CCTTCGGCTGATTGTAGTTTCTCAAAAAAAGTCTTATTATCATCTCGACAAGGTTGCATATTTGTTCCATCCTTTTTTGTTAATCTATTTAAGAATGTAACATTTGTAGCCTTGTTTTTTATTTTTTATAGGAAAGCCCTAGTAATTAATCTTACATACTACGAAAATTATTAAAACGGTTTATTTTTCAAGTGAATCACAACCCATATTTTTATCCTTAAAAAAATAAAAAGCTAAATCAGTTCATTAACTTTTGACTCAACTGTTTCCCGAATTTCTTTTAAACTTTCTTCCGAATTGGCTTCAAATCTTAGAACTAAAATCGCTTGTGTGTTTGAAGCACGCACTAAACCCCAACCGTTTTCAAAAAGGATTCTCGCACCGTCAATGGTGATAACTTCGTTTGTTTCGGCGAATACTTCGGCGATTTTTTTCACGACCTCGAATTTCTTTTCTTCATCGCAATTAACGCGGAGTTCGGCTGTGGAGAATGTTTCGGGCAGATCGCTTAATAATTCGCTCAAAGGTTTGTCGGTTTTTGAGAGGATTTCGAGGACTCTTGCACCTGCGTAACACGCATCATCAAAGCCGTAAAATCTATCGGCAAAGAAATTATGTCCGCTCATTTCTCCTGCGAGGACTGAGCCGGTTTCTTTCATTTTTGCTTTGATGAGCGAATGTCCGGCTTTCCACATTATTGCGTTTCCACCGTGAGCTTCGATGTCGTTATAAAGATTTTGCGAGCATTTTACTTCGGCGATAATTGTTGCTCCAGGATTTTCTTCTAAAACTGAACGCGATAGCAAAACCATCAATTCGTCGCCCCAAATTATACGTCCGTTTTCGTCAACAACGCCGATTCGGTCGCCGTCGCCGTCGAATGCAATTCCGAGATCGGCATTTGATTCTGCAACAGCTTTGATCGTGTCTTGCAGGTTTTCTGTCACGGTCGGATCGGGATGATGATTCGGGAAGTTTGAATCTGGTTCGGAAAATAATTCGACTAATTCAACACCGAGTTTTTTGAAAACAGGAATTCCCGTAACTCCGCCCATTCCGTTTCCGCTGTCAACGACTGCTTTTAATTTTCGTGTTCCGAAATTTACTCGTTCGAGAATGTCTTTTTCATATTCCTTGAGAACATTTATTTCTTCGCTTGTTCCATTGCCTTTCGCAAATTCGCCCGAAAATGCGATGTCTTTTATCTCTTGAATTTGCGAACCGAAAAGCGTCTGTTTGCCGAGGCAAATTTTGAAACCGTTATAGTTAGGCGGATTGTGCGAACCTGTAATCATTACGCCGCCGTCAACATCTTTTGTAAAAACTACATAATACAAAACCGGCGTTGGAACTTGTCCGATAAGGACAACATCGCAACCTGCTTCGTTAAAACCTTTGGTCAAAATCTCTGCAAATTCGGGTGAACTTTCTCGTGCGTCATAACCGATGGCAATGCGTTTTGCACCGTTTTGTTTGAAAAATGTGCCGACGGCTTTTGATAAAGTCGTCACCGATTCGGCATTTAAATCTTCGCCGACAATTCCGCGTATGTCATATTCTCTGAAAATGTGTTCATTCATATTTTTATAAGGTAGAAATTAAAGAGATAAAAGGCAAAAGTAAAATCGTAAAATTTGTAGCTTCACACTAAAATACTACTTTTTGAACTCGTGAACAGAAAAGTAAATAAAAGTTAAAGACCTTGCAAGAATTTATTTGCGGCTTCGTTCCTTCGGATACAAGACAATCAGTGACTTGAATATTAAAGAAAAGAAGGAAAAAATTATGAAGAAAATAACGATAACTGCTGTTCTAGTTTTAACTTTTGGCATCAACGCTTTTGCGTCGGTTTATATCAAATATTACAACAAGGATTCGCAGACGCATAAAATGACCGTCAAGATGAACGGTTCGACAAAGACGGTTGAATTCAGAGGTTCAACAACGGGTGCAACATCAATTCAAGGAAGCGGAACTTCTGCGGTTATTCAAACAAAATGCGGCGAAGTTACGATCACAGACAATTCAAAAATAGAGATCAAAGACGGCTGCATCAAGTTTGTGAATTAGTTGAATTTAACAAAAAATGTGCGGTTGTCGGAATAACTCAACATTTTGATAAAACTTTATTAGCTTGTTATCAAGAGGTTTCTGGCTTCCTGCACGTTTTTATATGCTTCGTTTGCGGTTTTACCAGTTGCGATTAAATGCCCCATTTTTCGCCCGATTCTTGCGTCTTTTTTGCCATAGAGATGAAGTTTAACATCTTTAATTTCAAAGATTTTTGCCCAATCCGGTTCGCCGTTTTGCCATAGATCGCCAAGCAGATTTGCCATTGCTACTGGTTTTAGAAATTCGGTTGAGCCAAGTGGCAGACCGCATACAGCACGAAGTTGTTGTTCAAATTGCGAAGTTACATAGCTTGAATCAAATGTTAAATGCCCGGAATTGTGCGGACGCGGTGCAATTTCATTGACGACAATTTTTTCGTCTTTTGTAAGAAACATTTCGACGCACAAAGTTCCGACATATTCAAATTTTTCGGCGATTTCGTGAGCGATCTCGATTGCTTCTTTGTGAACACTTTTGGAAACATTTGCCGGGCAAAACGAAATATCCAAAATATGATTTGAATGAACATTTTCGATAACACCGTAATGAGCAAAATTCCCTTTTATATCTCTTGCACAAACGACGGAAATTTCCTTTTCAAATTCAACAAAAGCCTCCAAAACACATTCGTTTCCCTGCAACTTCTCAAAAGCTTTTTCTATGTCCGAATATGTTTCGATCTTGCTTTGCCCTTTGCCGTCATAACCAAATCCGGCAGTCTTTAAAATACATTTGGTATCGAATTCTTCGACGGCGTGATATATATCTTCGATTGTTTTTATATGCCGAAAATCTGCGATGGGAAAACCATTTTCCTTTAGAAAAGTTTTTTCACGCAAGCGATTTTGCGTCGTGTGAAGAACTTCTCCTTTTGGATGTACTTGTGTAAATTCCGATGCTTTTTCGATAGTTTGTGAAGGCACGTTCTCAAATTCGTAGGTGATTACATCAACTTGTTTTGCAAACTCCTCTACCGCATTCAAATTCGTATAATCAGAAACAATTTCAATATCTGTTATCTGTCCCGTCGGAGTGTCTTCGCCGGGTGAAAAAGTGGCAACACGATAACCGCGTTTATGTGCTTCAATTGCAAACATACGCCCAAGTTGTCCGCTTCCGAAAATGCCTATAGTTGAATTTGGTAGAATCATAAGGGATTTTGGTCAATTGAATTTGGAATGTGCAAAATCAAATATTACAAAGTTTATACTAAATTCATCATTTTCTTAAAAACGGAAAATAAATAATTGATTTTAATAGAAAAAAAGAGAGTATGTCTTGCGTTCAAAAAGACATACTCTCTTATTGTAAAATCTACTTGGATTTTTTTGCTGGCTTACAAAGGAGAGTTTGTTTTACCAAATCCAGGTAGATTCACCTGTTCAACTTAAAATTACTGAAGAAGTTGAGCAGAAACTGTTCCTGTTAAAGGATTGACCGTAAATCTCATCAAACCTGTAATAACATTTGTGTCATACGGATCGAGTCCGCCACCGCCGCCCGTTCTGTCTTCGGCGTTTGCATTTGCAGAGCCTTCCGGCAGAAGTTGATCGCTGACGATGGTGAAATTGACAGGTCCGTTCGCAAATCCTAAGACACGCATAATGTATGTCGTATTTGGTTGAACGGCTGACGAAACGAATTCGTTTGCGTCGGTATTTCCCGAACTTGAAAGAACTTGTCCGTCCGTTGTGCGAAGTTCAAAGTCCAGATCAGGACCGAGTGAACTCAAAGTAGCTTCCAATGAAGTTGCATCGTCTTTGGTTGTGATCGGAACATCTTCCCAAGTGATTCCTTTGAATGTGGGATTTCCCCAGGTTGCACTCGCCCCGCCTGTTGCTGTCGGTTCGCCTGCAAGCAACATTCCCGTATCAGTTTGTTTATAGATCGAATAAACTACCGGATCGGGCGGATTGTCTGTTCCGTCTGAACCTTCGGATTCATTGTCGCCTTTTGAACCTGCAAATGTTTCAGCATAGATACGTGCATCAAAGGTGAACAATTGTGCTGTCGGATTATTGAACTCAAAGCGTTTTGCAATTGTTGAACCGCCAACTGCCAATGTTTGGTTGTAAATAAAAGTGTTTCCATTCGCATCTGCATTTCTAACCGTGACGGTTGGATTTGAGATGTTTTGGATTTGGAATTCAATCGGTTTATAAAGCGTCTGGTCGTCTGCTTCAATTCCTCGTGCATAAGTTAAAGTGTTGTCGAAAGCAAATACACCATCTGAGAAACTTACGTTTGAAATAGCTGAATCAATTAACTTTGTTACTTCTTCACGCATTGATCTCGGATTTGCTCCGCCGGAGAAATCTGAGAATCCAAGTTGACCGTTATTAGCAACTTTTACTGCCCGAACAACATATTCCCATTCAAATAAATTATCCAAACCACGCGGAGCGAAAACTTCTTGAACATCGCCTTTGTCTTCGTAAGTGATTACATTACCGTCAACATAATCAACGTGTTGGAAACCTGTTGTTGAATCGTCACCATCGCTGTATGCACGTTTGCCATTTGGTTCACGTTGGTTTTCAAATTGATGTTTGCGTTTCAAAATTTCATAAGCAACCGAACCGTTCACAGCATCCCAAGATACTTGATTTGTGCGAGCTGTTGCCGGAGAAACCGTTACATTTTGCGGAATTGCCGGAGCAGTTTGATTTCCTGCAAATGGTGTAACTTGGGTTGATATCGTTGCACGTCCGCTTGTTACTTCGAGTGCATTTACACCGAGTTCGTGAGCGGCAAAGATTTGCTCGATCATCGCACG